>JAIOHO010000989.1 GCA_019912905.1 Anaerolineae bacterium | reverse complement strand
GGATGACGCCGACATACGCGCCGATCGCCATAAACCCGGCATTCGCCAGCGAAAACATGCCCGCGTGCAGCGTCAGGTAGATGCTGACCCCCAGGATGGCATTGACCAGCATAAATTGCAGCACCGGCTCGGTGATGCCGATGGGCCGCAGCACATCGACCAGCGCTTGAATGAGGGCGTCCATGAATCAGGCCCTCGTGCTTTCGGTCTGGCCCAGCAGACCCTGGGGGCGAATCAGCAGGATGACGAACAGCAGCAGGAATACGATCGCGTTGCGGAAGCTGCCGCCGCCGATGACGATGCTGAAAATCTGCAAACCGGCCACCAGAAAACCGCCTAATACCGCCCCTTGAATGCTGCGCATGCCGCCCAGGACGATGGCCGTCAGGCCGATAAGCGCCACATCCTCCCCGATAAAGGGCGTCACGTTGAGGAACACCACCCCGTAAAACCTCCCCGCCGCGCCGCCCAGCACCCCCGCCAGAAAGAACGTCAGGATGAAGATGCGGCTGACGTTGATGCCCAGCAGGGCCGCGATGCGCTGGTTAAAGGCGACCGCACGCATGTGCTGGCCGATGCGCGTCTGATTCACCAGATATTGCAGCACGATCATCAGTACCAGGGCGATCACCACGATCAGCATGCGCACCGGCACGACGCGTAGCCCCAGCGCCTCGATCACCAGCGGCTCGGACGGAATGAGGTCACGCGGCAGATAGGCTTCGGTGCTGTTGTAAATCTGCTTGAAAATCAACTGCGTGATGTTCACCAGCAGGATGGCCGCGCCGATGCTGCTGATCAACTGCGAGATGCGGGCGGCGTTGCGCTGGCGCAGCGGGCGAAAGGCCACCAGTTCCAGCGCTACGCTGACAAGACCCGCCCCCAGCATTGCCACCGGAAAGGCCAACCACAGCGGCAGGCCCCATTGGTCGATGGCGATCAGGCCAAAAAAAGCGCCCATCATAAAAATGGCGCTGTGGGCCAGGTTGAGCACGCCCAGGATGCTGAAGACCATCGCATAACCCAGCGCAAACAGGCTGTAGATGGCCCCCAGCGAAATGGCGTTGATGAGTTGTTGTAAGAGTGTATCCATGGACCGAAACGCCAAATGGTCGGGCAGGCGTGTATCCCCCTGCCCCCTCGTTAAATGAGATAGAAATCTTGCAGAAGCCTAGCGGTTCGCTGTTGGCTAGGCAACAAATGTTACCAATGACGGCCTTCTCATCCCTGACGTCTCTCCCTCGAATTGGGGGAGAAGGAAGTTATTTCCGTTTTTTCTTCCCCCTCGCTGAATTTCGAGAGGGGGTTGGGGATGAGGTTGGAAGTAAAAATGCCGCTGCTAAATCAGGGGCACGTTGGATGTACCCCTGATTTAGCTTAATGACTACACGAATATTGAACGTCGAACTACATATCCTCGTCGGCACCGAGCACCGCGAACGCCCCGTCCTTTGCAATCTGCACCACCGGATCATGCACCGGGTTGCGATTCTCGTCGAAGCTGAAGGAGCCGAGCGGGCTGGGGAAATCCTGAATCGCCGCCAGCGCATCGCGCACGTCGGCGCGATCCGCCGAATCCGCACAGCGCACCGCCGTCGCCATCAGCCATGCCCCGGTGTAGGCCTGGGCCGCGAACTGATCCGGGTTGGCGTCGTAGGCTTCGCTGTAGCTGGCCGTGAACGCCACGCTCAGCGGACTCGGGCTGGCGATATTCCAGGCCGCGGCGACAATGACGCCATCCGAGGCTGCGCCGCTCTGTTCCAGCACCGCCGGGGAGTTCAGGCCGTTGCCGCCAATGATCGGACCTTCAGAGCCGAGGTCGCGGGCCTGGGTGATGATCTGCACCGCTTCTGCCGCCAGCGCCGACACCACCAGCGCATCCGGCTCGTCGGCCAGCAGCGCCGTCAGCTGCGGGTTAAAATCGACATCGCCGCGCGCGAAGGTTTCTTCACCGAGAATCTCGATGCCGTGGTCTTCCAGCGCCTGGATAAATACGTCATAACCGCTCAGGGTGAAGTCATCGTCGTTGCCGTACAGCACGCCGACCTGTTTCAGGCCGAGAATTTCCGTCGCCTGGGCGATAGTGCCCGGAATCACCGAACTTTCCGGCAGGCTGTCGCGGAAAACGAATTCGCCCATGTCGGTCAGCCCGGCAGCCGTGTTGCTGACGCCCATGACGGCGGTGCCGTTTTCCTGCGCGATCGGGTCGGCAGAAAAGGCTTCGGTCGAAAGCGTCGGGCCGATGACCGCGACCACCTGATCTTCTTCGACCAGCTTGGTCATGGCGGCAATCGCCTGCTCAGCATCTCCGGTCGAATCCTCGAACATGGCGACCAGTTCGATTCCTTCGCCCAGGTAGCCGGAGTCGTTGATTTCACTGACGGCCAACTGCACCGCCTGCTGCTGCGGGCCGCCGTACACCGAGATCGGCCCGGACAGGCCAAAAATCACGCCGAGATTGACCGTCTCCGGCAGATTTTCCGGCGTCGGGCAGGCATCCCACAGGCCCATCTGCGCTTCTTCCATATCCTGGGCCAGCACCGGCGCGGCCAGTACCACGACCAGCCCCAGTACCAGGAGCAAGCAAACTTTTTTCATGGTGATTTCCTTTCTAAGAAGGCACTTTTCTCTGAGGAGAGAGTGTAGTGAAAAACCAGGCATTTTACAACAGGCCGATCCCAGCGCGGCGCTCACTCGAAAAAAGGGGAAACAAATCGGTTGAGCAATAAAAGTCCCTCTCCATGAGGGAGAGGGATTTAGGGTGAGGGCAGATTTGAGCGTGAAAAATTCATAACACGCTCTAAATGTGAAGCTCTGTGCTTCCTGCCGCTACAGCGCGACGGCGTACCGGGTCATCAGAAACGCAGCGGCCAGAATCACGAGGTTGATCAGCACGCCGACGAATCCCTTGTCCGGCATCTGCTGGAATTTTCCATCCCAGAACAGAAACACGACCACCGAGGAAAAGACCCCGGCACCGACCACGAAGGGATTCCACCAGTCCGCCCGCAGCAGGATGCTGAGGCCGCTGATCACGAACAGAACGGTCGCCAGGAGGTACAGGCCGCTCGCCACCAGGCGCGTTGTGGACTCGCTCAACAGGTTGGCAAACACCCACGAGCGCAGCGGCCAGTCTGCGATGGGACGGTCCAGTGTGACCAGTTTTCGGCTGAGGGCAAAGTACAGCAGGTGCACGAGTCCGTGCAAAATGAGGAAGACACCGATTAAGATTCTTGCCATGAGATTTCCCCCGCATCATGTCGAATAAGGTTTTTTCGCTCGTATCCTACGCAATACGGGAGTATCCGAAAAGTTACAAAGCTAATTATTCGTCGCGCAGAAGATCAGCAAACTGGCGGCACATCTACCCCTGCTGCGCAAAGGCCATGACGTCCGCAAAGGGCGCAGTCGCCAGACCGATCAAGCGGTCCGCCCCGCCGTAGTAGCAGTACAGGTCCTCCCCCACCACCAGCGCCGCGCAGCTGAACACCACGTTGGGCACATCGCCGTGAATCTCCCACCATTCAGACGGCTCCATGATAAATTCCTGCGGGCGGTGAATGACCTGCGTGGGGTCTTCCAGGTCGAGCAGCGCCACCGACTGCCGGTAGACATGCGCCGCATCGTAGCCGTGATAACACAGCAGCCAGCCGTGGTCGGTCCTGATGGGCACGCCGTTGCTGCCGATGCTGACCGAATCCCAGCCGTTGTCCAGGCGTGGGGACATAATCACCTGCTGCCCATCCCAGTGGATCAGGTCGTCACTGTAGGCAATCCAGATCTGGCCGGGCCGCCGGTGCAGAATGGCGTAGCGCCCGCCGATTTTTTCCGGGAACAGCACGTGATCCTTGTTCTGCGCCCGTTCCAGCGGACCGACATCCGTCCAGGTAATGAGGTTATCCGACCGGGCGATCATCGGGAAAAAGCTGTGCGCGCCAAACGCCGTGTAGGTCATGTAGAACGTGCCGTCCAGCGGCGTGATGCGCGGGTCCTCCACGCCCCGGTAATCATCGCGGCCCTGATGCGGCTCCAGCACCGGCTGCTGCAAGCGATTCCAGCGCAGGCCGTCGGCGCTCACGGCATAGCCGATGCGCGAGACATAATCGACCCCCTGGGCACGGTAGAGCATGTGGAACAGCCCGTTGTGCCGCACCACCCCGCAGTTAAACACGTTGAGGGCTTCCCATGCGTTCAGCGGATTGGGGTACAGCAGCGGGCTTTGGGGATGACGGGTAAGCCGCATCATTTCACCTTCAGGCAATACGCTTGACAATTGGGGTAATTATGGCGCGGGCACAAACCGGGCGCAAAAGCGGGCCGGAGGCACCTCGGTGACGATGCCCCAGCCCGCTTGAATTGGACGGAAAACGGTCCACTGATTACTGACCACTTGTGCT
Source organism: Anaerolineae bacterium (assembly GCA_019912905.1). GTDB lineage: Bacteria > Chloroflexota > Anaerolineae > Aggregatilineales > Phototrophicaceae. Next base: position 17,153 of record JAIOHO010000989.1, on the reverse strand, counting down.
AATTCGGCGCAGCCTGAATGTAGCTCACAGCCTTGAAATCCGGCTCTTTGACCGGCAGCACGTCCACCAGTTCGTAAGCCTGCGAACCCAGGCCCAGCTTCTCAGCCAGCGCCAACTGCTCATAGGGGTCCTTGTACTGGCCGTGAATCCACTGCCAGGGATGCCCCTCACGGCTGACGATTTCCATCGTGGCGGGCAGATTTTCCTCGATGATGGTCGTGCGCGCCGTCATATCCAGCATCGCCTTTTCCACCGCCACGATGTTATCCGACCCGAACACACCGGCATCCGGCAGCACGGCCAGACCGGTAAAGCCGAAGCAGTCGCACACCGGGGTCATGTGGGTCGCCAGATTGATGAAGGTCACGTTGCCCGGCTCGAAGGTATCCAGCACCAGCTTGGTGGCGATATTGACCACTTCCAGGAAGGCCATGAAGTTGCTGCGGCGGATGACCAGCGCGCCGTTGGCGACGGCCTGGCAGCGCATACACTGGTTGCAGCGGTCCGGGTGCAGGTGCAGCCCATCCGGGTCCTGGCGATCATCGACAATCGCCCCATACGGGCACGACTCGCGAATGGCGACACGGGTGGCCTCGTCCGGGCACTGATCCTTGAAGTAGTACGGCTCGAATTCAACCACGTCATGCATGGCACTGCGCGTCGGACCATCCACACAGCCCAGCGCCAGGTTCTTGATCGCCCCACCCCAGCTTGTGCATGGGTGACCTTTGACGTGCGCGAAGTCGATCAGGAAGTCGGCTTCCTCAATCGCACCGGCGACGTGGAATTCGGAGATGCCGCGGAATGGGTACTCGTGCCGGACCGTCCATTTTTCGTCGATCCCGGCGGCAGGATACAGTGGGCAGCCGAGCGTTTCCTCAGTGTAGCCGCGTTTCCCGGCATCGGAGACGGAATGGGCCACGTCGGTACAGAACGGCTTGCCGCCGCCTTCCAGCACGGCCTCGACCACCCGGCGCACGAAGACCGGATGCACCATCGAATAGCCCAGGTTGAAGCCCAGGTGCAGTTTGATGGCGACGCGCTTCCCGTTGACCCGTTCGCGCAGGTTCAGTTCGTCCAGAATCAGATCGAGCTTGGCGGGCAGCGTTTCGCGGGCGTCGAGCTGTGTCTGCCGGGGGGAACCCCAGTACACTTTGGAGGGCATGATGAACTCCTCAGGTTCTATTTGTGCAATTTTTCTCTAAGTATACCAGCGCTGAGGAGCCGCGGCAGAAACCGGATAGGTCCAGGGGCAGGTAAACGGCCCCGCCCCCGGCATGAGAGACGTTAATGCGGGATGCCTAGCTGATGCATCCGGCGGTGAATCGCTTCGATGGCTTCGCGGAAGGGGCGTTCGAGGTAACCCAGGTGATCGTCCTCGCCGTGATGATGAGTCACCTGCCCTGCCGGGTAATGCGCCGCGCGCTGGTGAATGTGCGCCAGGCTGCCTTCGATCAGCGTCAGCATGTACTCGGCGGCACTGCGGTCGAACATCCACCAGTCACCGCCCACCGCCACGTAAATTGGCGAGGTGTGCGCGAAGATGCCCCGCTGCCAGGTGTCGTGATGCGGGCGGGCGCTGTACCCTGGCCCGCCGCAGCGTGCCGCCAGCCAGTTGTGCCCGTCGATTTTGACCTGGGCTTTCAGATGCAGCCGCCGAGATCCCTTCGTCTCCTCTGTCGCGGCGACTACCCGACCCTGCTGGACGATCTGAAGCGTGTGAATTGGGAAGATCGATTCGGCGGTGGCTTCGACTTCCAGCGTGCCCCCGCCCGACGGCAGCGCAATCGTGTCGCCGACCTGCGCGCCGTTGACCGTAAACGTCAGCATCGGCCCGCCGCTGAGAAAAGTGCGCCCGGCGCGGACTGCCTTCGTCCAGTTGGCATAGGTGAACGGCTCATCCGGCGGGATGTAGGCATAGGTGCGGTACAGGCCAACCGGCACGTCGCTGCTCATCTTATCCGTCCCGCCCACCAGCGGCAGCCGGTAGCCGGCGTTGAGATAGCGGTAGTACTCAATGTGGGCGTAATCGCCATGAACCAGCATCTCGATGGCATCGGCCCGCCCGGTGGCGATCAGCGCGGCTGGTTCGCCATTAGGGTTGGGCAGATGCGGGATAATGACCGTGCCGCCCTGGGCATGAGTGGCATCGGCCCAGTTGGACATGGTCACGTCCAGCGTCCCGGCCAGCGCCCCTTCATCCGGCCCGCTGCTGCCACGCGGACTGACCGGCTGTTTGAGGCCCCACAGCGTCAGGTGCCCCAGGATATGCTGGCGATTCTCCTGCGAGGCGTAGATGATGGTGCTGCCGCCGTTGCTGATGGACGGGCCGCCGGTGAAGTCTTCCGTGTTGGTGAACAGGTGCCCCCACTGCGACGCCAGCAGGTTGACGACGTTCAGATCTTCCGCCTGGGCTTCGTAATGCGCGCCCTGCGCCCCCAGGAAATGCACGTGCGAATCGCCGCTGAACCAGCGCTGCGCATTCATGTTCGTCCAGCGCTTCAGCCGCAGGGTGAGTTCGCGCTGGCCGGGTTCGAGGTGCACCCGCGTCCGCAGCGGTTCGTATTCGTAGCCGCGCGCCACGTCCACAATCACGTCCCCGCGCGGCAGCCAGCCCTGGCAGCGCCCGTCGATGTAAGCATACGTGGCCTGCCCCAGCCGCAGGTCACCGCCAATGTCGATGTGCCAGGTATCCAGGTCGCTGTGAATGTGGTTGTGATGGCCGTCCGGCTGATACGGGATGCCCTCCGGGGACCGGAAATGAATCCGGCACGGCAGCGGCTGCCCGGTTTCGTCATCGACCACGGTCACATGCACCCAGTTGCGACCGCGATCGACCAGTTCCAGGCGGCCACCCGGCAAATCGGCGGTGCCTGCCGCTTCCAGTTCACCCCAGTTGGCCTGGCCCACTTCGGCGTCATTGACTTTGACCGTGACTGTTGCCGACGGAATCGCGGCGATTTCGACGTAGGCCGGGCTGCTGCCGGAGTTATCCGTCTGGCCGAAGCCCTTGAGATCATCACCCAGAAACTCAGCTTCGGCCTGTTTCGGCAGCGGGTACGGATAGGTGGCGACCCCACGATCCACTTCGACGTCGAGGCTGAAGGGCGTGTCGGCCTGCTCAGGCAGCGTGATTTTGACCGGGCGGCGGCCCTGGCGGAAAAACGGCTCCTCATCCACCTGCCCCAGCGTGATTGCCGCCACCAGGATTTTACGGTCCCCTGGCTCGATGGTCAGCGCTTCGATCATCTGCTCCGGGTGCGGGTTGCGCCACGCCCACAGGTAGTAATCGTTGCTGTGATGGTAGTTGGCCTCGGTCTGCCGCCCGCCCGCACCAGCCCAGCGCCCCTCGTAGCGCGGTGACAGCCAGTCAATCTGATCGGGCACGGCCAGGAACGGCCACTGCCCCCAGGTCGTCGGCACCTCGCTGACCTCAAAGCGTTCGCGGATGGGGATGCGGACCGTCTCGCCGCTGGCGTACTGCACGCTGTAATGCAGCACCGTCTCCCCGACCGGACCGCCCGCCATCACCTGCGATTCCAGCAGCGTCTGGGCGAAGATCAGGTGATAGGCCCGATCCTGCACCGGGAGGGTGACACGTTGAGGCGTGCCGGATTCGAAACCGATGTAACAGCGCGCCGCATCCGCGCCGATGGCAAACGGCAGCCCGTGAAACGACTGGCTGCCGATCCGGGGATTGGACCTCGCAGGCATGAAGGTCGTGCCGACGTTGAAAACGCTCGTCAGATCAAGCGGTCGATAATCGGACATACTTCCCCCTCAGGGTATGAACCCTATTGGCTCTTCACGACCCCCGGGATTGTACCCCGTTCCCGGCGTTTTGGTCAGCCAGTCGCCCCTTTCACGCTCCACACCGAGCCGGTGGTATAGGTATTGCGCTCGGATGCCAGGAATTCGACCACCTCGGCCACTTCTTCGGCGTCGGAGTAGCGCCCGATGGCGACCGGCGGATGATCCAGAAATTCCTTGGTGAAGCGCGGCACGACCATTTCCGTCAGCGCCCGGCCCGGCTCGACCCCATTGACGAACACCCCCTGCTGCGGGTAGGCATTGCCCAGCGCCGCCACCAGCGACCAGACCGCCCCTTTCGACGTGCCATAAGGAACCACATGAGTCGCACCCAGCCGTGCCCCGGAGGTGATGCTCACGCAGCGGCCCCAGCCGCGTTCCAGCATGTGCGGGATGGCGGCCTGATGCGCATAAAACACGCCGTAGACGTTGATCTTCATCACCCGGTCGAACATGTCAGCGGTCTGCTCCAGAAACGGCACTTCCTGGCCCAGGATTCCGGCACAGCACACCAGGATGTCCAGCCGCCCGAAGGCTGCGATCGTCTGCGCCACCGCCTTCTGCACGGCAGCTTCGTCGGTTACGTCGGTATGGACGTACAGCCCCCGCTGGCCCAGCGCTTCGATGGCCTGCACCCCCTTCTGACCGTCTTCATCAAGCACGTCGGCAATGACCACGTCCCGGCCTTCTTCGGCGATGCGCAGCGCGCAGGCCCGGCCAATGCCGCGCGCGCCCCCGGTCACCAGCGCTGCCCGGCGTTCTTTTTCCGCAGCAAAGCGTAAATTCGGCATCACTATTTCCTTTAATACATCTCAGAAGTATCTCTCAAACAGGGTGCTGAGTACGGAGTACTGAGTGCTGAGGAAACACATCAAGCAGAAAGAGCCGCGTTGACTCATTGCTCAGTACTCAAACCTCAGCACTTCTTAACTCGCTTAAGCAGTCTCGTCCACATCCAGCACGCGAATGCCCAGCTCGACCGCGAGTTCGTGGAACAACGCGCTGACCATCGGCAGGTCTTCAGTCTGCGCGCCCTCGACGATAACCGGGTAATCCGGCGACAGCGCTTCCATCCGCCGGAACAGCGTGCGGAAATCCATCCGTCCCCGGCCCGGGCAGCCATCCTGTAAATGCAGCGCCAGCCGGTTTTCGACCCAGATGTCCTTGGCGTGGCAGCTCACGATGGTGTCGCCCATCACGTCGAAATGATGATTGAGCGCCGCGCCGGTGTCGAATATCTCCCTGAGCGCAATCCAGTTGGCCGAGTCGTAATCGCAGCGCACCCAGGGGGAATCGACTTCGTCCAGCACTTCCCGCGTGATTTCGGGCGTCTCCAGCGTGACCAGCGGGTGCGATTCCAGGCTGAGATACACCCCGGCTTCCTCGGCTGCCGCCGCGCATTCCTTCAGACTCTTGACCAGTTGGCGGCGCGCCGCCGGTTTCCAGTTATCCGGGTGCGGGAACCAGGGGCCATCCGGGTTCATCGAGCCGGGGCCGGTGTCGATCCCGCGCGCGCCCAGCCAGCCCGCCAGCCGCAGCGCCGCCTGCACCGTGCGCACGCTCTCGCCGCGGATACTCTCATCAGAACTCACCAGGTTCTGCCAGTAACCTGTGACCTGGTACAACCGCACCCCCTCCCCCGCCAGCAGATCGCGCACCCGCGCCGCCTCAGCCTGCGTGGTGGTGTGTGGATTATTGTGGCGGAAACGCGTGAAGATACCCGTAAAACCCAGGTCGCGCACCCGCTGGCAGGTTTCCGGCGTCAGGTCGTTCATATTTTCCGGCAAAAAGCAGCCGCTCATTCCAAAGCGCATCAGTCCTCCTCTTTTCAAAACCATAAAACCGGTACTGAGGTTTGAGTGCTGAGTGACGCACAATCTAGCCGCTGAACTCAGGACTCAGTACCCGCCACTCAGCGCTTTCACTCCGCCTCTACCGCTACAGCGCACCCCTGCTCGATGGATTCGTAAATCGCCTCGATGACGGCCATCGTGCGCAGATTATCGTGCCCGGATGACAGCGGCTCGCGCCCAGTGGCAATACATTCCAGAAAATGCCGGACCTCATTGCGGAATGACAGCGCATAGTCGGCATTCGGCAGGCCCAGGTCCGTCAGGCCGCTGCTGTAGCGCTCGTCCACCTGGCTGTAGACCTGCCAGCCGCCGACGTTGTGAAGCATCCCCTGATCGCCATACAGCACCGTCAGTTCGCCGGTCGCCGTCGGGATCGGGACGCGATGCGCGGCAAAGGTGAAAAAGGCTTCGCCGATGGCCCCATTGTCGAATTCCAGCGAAATCGCCGCCACGTCGTCGCAGTCCATGCCGGGGTTCAGGCCAGAGATTTTCATAAAGGCCGACACCCGCCGGATCTCCCCGACGAGGTAGCGCAGCAGGTCGAACTTGTGGATGGCGGTGGTGCGAATCACGCCTCCGCCCGCCGTCGCCTGCGAGAACAACCAGTGCCCCGGCGGATAAATGCGGCTGAGCATCTGGTTGCCATCGACCCGAGCGGCGAAGATACTCCCGATCACGCCGTCATCCAGCAGAGTCTTGATGTGGGTATGTTCCGGCAGAAAGCGCTGATTCTGGGCCACCATGAACACCTTGCCCGCACGCTCCGCCGCCGCGACCAGCGTCCGCGCTTCGGCCAGATTCAGCGCCATCGGCTTTTCCAGCAGCACGTGTTTCCCGGCATCCAGCGCCGCCTGCACCACCGGGGCGTGCAGGTGATGCGGCACGCAGATCGACACCGCCGCAATCGCCGGATCATCCAGCACGGCCTGCCAGTCTGTGGTCGCTGTGACGTCGCTGCCCAGCCGTTGAGCCAGATCACGCGCCGAGTCTGCCCGATCATCGCAGCACACCCGCACAGCCGCCAGGTCCGGCGCAGCCCGGTAGCCCTCGGCATGCTGCTGCCCCATCAGGCCGCAGCCGATGATGCCGATTTCAAGGATCATAAAAAAGGGTCCCCAACAAGCGTTCTCTAAACCCGCGCGGGGGTATACCACAGGCGCATGGGCCGTCGCAACTATTCCCCTGCCGGAATCTTTGACGGGGAATCCCACGTCTGTTATAGTGCCCGAAGGCTCCCGGTTACAGGACACTTGGAGGATCATGAAACGGCGACCCACCCAGACCGATGTGGCCCGTCTCGCGGGGGTCTCCCGTGCGACGGTCTCTTACGTGGTCAACGGCATCGACGCCAGCCAGGTCTCATCTGCGACGCGCCAGCGGGTGCTCCAGGCCGTCGATGCCCTCGGCTATCAGCCGGATGCCCTGGCCCAGTCGCTGCGGTCGGGCTGGACCAACACCATCGGCCTGCTGATCCCCGACATGGATAACCCCCATTACTGGCACATCGCCAAAGGGGTGGAGCATGTGGCCCAGGCCGAACAGTACGACCTGCTGCTCATCAGTTCGTCGCTGGATGTGGACCGCGAGATGCACAGTATTCGCGCCCTTTCGCGGCGGCGCATCGACGGCCTGATCCTCATCGTCAGCTACTTCGAGGAAGTCCGCGCCGAGATTCAGCAGTCGCACCAGCATCGCCCCGTCGTGCTGCTGAACACCTTCATCGAAGGCTTCGACTACGTGCAGATTCAGAGCGACGTCGGGGTGCACGACCTGATGACTCACCTGCTGGGGTTGGGTCACCGGCGCATCGGCTTTGTCTACGGCGTCGCCAACCCGCAGATTGGCCGCAACCGGCTCATGCTCTACGAGCAGGCGCTCCAGCAGGCCGGGCTGCGCGTCGATGACCGGCTGATCGCCACCTGCGGCACAACCGTCGAGGATGGCTACCGGACGACGCAGCGCATTCTGGAAGCGGAGCCGCGCCCGACAGCCCTCGTCGTCATCAACGACCTGCTGGCGATGGGGGCCTTACGCGCTGCGGCGGATCGCGGCCTGCGGGTGCCGGAGGACCTGTCGATTGCCAGCTTCGATGACATCAACCTGGCGAGATACACCCTCCCTCGCCTGACCACCGTCGCCGTCGATTCGACCGCCCTGGGGCAGACGGCAGCTCGCCTGCTGTTCCAGCGCCTGCGCGATCCCAACCGCGCCCCTCAGCATCAGACCATCGCCAGCCGCCTCATCGTGCGCGCCTCCACCGGACCCGTGCCGGATTCCGACGGACTCCGCTAAGGACAAACAGATCAGTCCTTTAGGATGCTGTGAGCGAGAAATCGCTCACAAACTCAGCACCCAGCACTTCTTTGACTGTCCTTAGCGCGCAGCCCCTTTCCGCGCCGTCTGGGGGGGCGATTGCGCCTGATCCTTCCCCAGCCGCATTCCAAGAAGCAGGACCACCAGCACCACACCGACGCTCATCAGCAGGCGAAAACCGGTGTATTCCGCGTCCGTTCCTGCGAACAGACCATGCACCGTGACCAGACCGAAGGCCGCGTAGCTCAGATAATGCAGGCGTTTCCAGAGCTGATTCCCGATCCGTTTTCGCAGCGGGAAACTGAGGGTCACGGCCAGGATCAGCCAGAATGCGGTGGTTCCCAGGCCGACCGATTCGGGCCGGTAAGGTCCTGTGAACGGCACCAGGATATTTTCCAGGCGGTAACTGAAGTAGTCGTCGAACATCAGCAGCAAGCCATGCCCGAACCCCAGCAGCAGCGCCAGCCATGAAATGGTACCGTGCAGGGTCAGCGAGATCGGGCCGGGCGACCAATCCTTGACGAGCTGGCTGCTGAGGAACAGGCCCCAGATGGTCGAGGCCAGCAGCAGGACATAGGCCACCAGCCCTGAAGAACGGATCAGATACCAGACCAGCTTCTCATCCTGGTGCAGGGTGTAGTCGAACACCCCGCTGCGGGATAGGCTCCAGGCCGATAAACCAATCACTACCAGGCTGAAGACCACCATAAACCGATCGGCCCATCGGGTCGAGTGCGTCATCTTATGATCCTCCAGTTCCAGTCGAGAGCGATGCCTCCGGGCGGACCCACCCTTCGCCTAATCATCGTCGTCACGCTCTTCGCGCTCGCCGCCCTCGTCCCGATCTTCACGCTCGTCATCGTCATCATTACTCCGGCGAGAGCTGGAGACCTGGCTTGAGGAGGAACCGGAGGACACCGACTGGACGATCACCTCTGGCTGCGGTGTGACCACGATCACGGGCGCTGGCTGCGCTTCACGCAGGGGGACATTAAACACAGCCAGACCGTCGCAAGTCCCATTCAACTGCGCCACACTGTCCGAGAGCCAGGCGCTGCCCGAGTTGGTCGCCACCACGACCCAGTTATGCTCAGGATTAGTGCCGCCGATCGGGTAGACATCATCGCGGTAGCCATACTCGGTCACGCTGTAGCCGGTACCCGGCCCGCTGCGGAGATTGGCGGAACTGACCATGACCGAGGCCGTGCAATCGCCCCCGGAACTGGCGGCAATTCCCGCATCGACCGGGGCTTCGAGCGCCACGAAGCCGCTTTCCGCGGCTGGGATGGCGCGCACACCCGTGACCACACGGTCGGTCAGGTTGTTTCCCAGTACAGTAAAATTGTAATCTCCACTATCCACAACCATGTTCATGCCATCCACGTGTCCGTTGTACGACGACGCCACGACCAGACCCTGGGCGTCGACCAGTTGGGTGGTGGCGTTTGCGCCTGGGAAGGTGGCGGTAATCAAACCGGTGGCAGGCCCGGGAAGATTAACCATGACGGAATCCCCCGGATTAGCGGCGTCCAGCGGCAGCCACACTTCCTGATTCAGGCTCAGTTGATCGCTCTGGACCAGATTCGTTCTTCCACTCAGGCTCAGTTCGGGCAGGGATATGATGCGGACGTAAGCCTCCGCTGCACCCGGCAGGCGCTCCACCGTCAGGGTGTGCGTGCCCCGGTTAGGAGCGATGTTGAGTTCGAGGGCATGCAGGCGGGGGTCAGCGGCATTGAACACCGCCGTATTCGTCTCATCGGTCAGGGTCACAGCGGCTGAGTCGATCGTCAGGGCAATGGTGCCGGTGGTGTCCGGCAGCAGCGTCACGACGACATCCACGGCGGGCATAGCGTCATTGAGGGTGATGACGTCACTCTCCTGGGCCAGGACAGGCAGAGCGAGCGAAGACAGCATAAGGACCAGCAGGGCGATAAAACTGCGTTTCATGAGGGAATCCTTTCCTGAAAATACGACATGAGATGCGTGGTGGCGAGTACCGCGCCGTCCTGCCGGACCACCAGCCCGGCGGCATGCCAGCGCGTGTTCAGCCACTGTAGACCGGCCTCGCTCCCTTTAAGCAGCACCGCTTTGGCATAGGCTTCGGCGGTCGGGGCGTGGGGATGGATGATGGTCACGGTGCGGACGTCGGTCTCGGCGGGTTCACCGCTAAACGGGTGGATGATATGATGCCGGGGCCGGTGGTCGCTGGTGGTCCAGCGGCGGTAATCGATTCCGCTGGTGACGATGGTCGAGTCACGCAGCCATAAGGTGACCAGACTGCCATCACCATCCGGGTCGGCAATCTCGATCTCCCAGGCAGGCAGGCCTTCGGGTGCGCCACAAACCGCGATGTCACCCCCGATATTCACCAGACAGGGACCCTCCTCCGCCAGTTCATGAGCGATATGCTGGGCTGACCAGCCTTTGGCGATGCCGCCCAGGTCGATCGCGCTGCCCGCCGGTATACGCACCCGATTCGTGTCGCGGTCCAGTTCGATGGAATGCCAATCGGTGACCGGCTGCGAGGCTGAACCGGCGACAGAGGTCATCTGCTCGAAGCTCCGGTCGTAGCCGTGAGCGACCAGGGCCGGGAGTACCAGCGGGTTAAACAGGCCCTCGGTCAGCCGGGCCATGTGTTTTGCCTGGCGGAGGTTGTCGAACAATACGTCGCTCACGCGCACCCACTCCCCGGCTCGCGCGTTCAGCCGCATGAGTTCACTGTGCGGGCGGAAACGCGACAGCCGGTCTTCGAGCGCGTCGAATCGAGCGGGCATCTGGCTCAGGATGGTTTCGCCGCCAGCAGGAGTCTCCAGCTTGATTTCCACCTGGCAGCCCATCGCGCGAAAACGGATCGTCGTGATCATCGGCTGGATTGGGTCCGTGAGCGTGAGGAGGAAGACGACCCGCCACCCGAAGAGGAACCGGAAGACTGCTGGATGATGACCGGCGGCGGCGCTTCGCCCTGGACGATTACGGGTGCGGGGGCGGCAAGCTGCACCGGGTTTGGGGGTTGGATCGAAGCCGGTCTGACGGACACAGGCTGGATGGCCCCGGTCTGACCCGCCCGGCGCAGAATCGTGACGCTGGGGGCTGCATGGATGATCTCGAGGGTGGGGGCCGCCGGGACGACAGCCTCCGCTTCGGGGGTCGATTCAGGCGGCGGTGCTGCGGTCGGCTCGGTCGTCGGGGTCAGGATCGGTTCATTTTGGCGCGTGTCCAGCAGAGCCAGGTTCTGCGCGCCGATCAGGGTCGCAATCGTGCTGCTGGTAACCAGCGCGCTGCGGACCAGCAGTTTTCGGGTGCGATCTCCATTTGCCATGATCAGATCTCCACCCTATAAGCGTGCATGTCTGCCATTGATTGGTCCATCATCTTCACTCCCTTTGTTTGATTGTTCGATCCGGCAAGAGTCAGCCGAGTCTTTCAGACCAGGCGATGCCCATCTGCGAACTTCGAATCCGTCTGTAAATCCGGGGAAAAGTTTCGCACGACCCTCTGGGTCTTTGGTACTACTGGGCTGGAGGATGAAGAGATGGAAGCTGGGATCGTGAACGTTGGGTAAAATAGCCGGGTGGTTAAACAGGATTTACTTTCAGCAAAGAAGGATATTCATGGACGCAACAACTCTCTCATTGATTCCCCAGCCTGCTCAGCTTGTGCGGCAGTCCGGCACCTTCGTGATCGACTCCAACACCCGCATCGCCGTGTCTGCCGGGGCCGAGGCCGTCGCCCAGCGTTTCGCGGAGGAACTGCGCCGCGCGACCGGCTTTGCCCTGCCGGTGGACACCCTGCCTGCCGAGGCGGACGCCGCAACAGGCACCCTCGCCCTGATTCTCGACCGCACCACATCAGGTGGTGACGAAGGCTACAGCGTGCAGGTCACGCCGAACCAGGTCACCATCCGGGCCGCAGCGGAACCCGGCCTGTTTTATGGCACCCAGACGCTGCGTCAGCTGCTGCCAGTCGAAGCTTACAGCCCCACCCCGGTGAGCGGTGTCACCTGGACCGTCCCGGCCCTCAGCATTCAGGATTGGCCGCGCTTTCGCTGGCGTGGGATGCACCTCGACGTCGGGCGGCACCTGTTCCCGCTCGATTTCATCAAGAAGTATCTCGACCTGATGGCGCTGCACAAGATGAACACCTTCCACTGGCATCTGACCGAGGATCAGGGCTGGCGCATCGAGATCAAACGTTATCCCAGGCTGACCGAAATCGGCTCGCAGCGCGCCGCTTCCCCCTACCCTGCCGACCGCAAGACGCTTGACGGCGTCCCCTACGGCGGCTTCTACACGCAGGACGAGGTGCGCGAGGTCGTGGCCTATGCGCAGGCGCTGGGCATCACGGTCGTGCCGGAAATCGAGATGCCCGGTCATGCCGTCGCTGCCCTCGCCAGCTACCCCGAACTCGGCTGCGTCGGCGAAGGTTACGCCGTGCGCACCTTCTGGGGCATCGCCGAGGATGTCTTCTGCGCAGGCAACGAGGACGTCTACACCTTCCTCGAAAATGTGCTCGCTGAAGTGCTCGACTTGTTCCCAAGCGAATACATCCACATCGGCGGCGACGAATGCCCCAAGGTCCGCTGGCAAAGCTGCCCGAAATGTCAGGCGGCCATCCAGCGCGAAGGTCTGGCCGATGAGCACGAACTGCAAAGTTATTTCATCCGCCGCATCGAGAAGTTCCTCAACGGGCGCGGGCGGCGGCTGATCGGCTGGGATGAGATTCTCGAAGGCGGGCTGGCCCCCAACGCGACGGTCATGAGCTGGCGCGGCAGTAAAGGTGGCATCGAAGCGGCCACCGCCGGGCACGATGTCGTCATGACCCCTAACACGCACTGCTACTTCGATTACTATCAATCTGAGGATAATGAGGGCGAACCCCCGGCCATCGGGCATTACCTGCCGCTGGAACACGTCTACATGTTTGACCCGGTGGCGGGCATCGCCGAGGACAAAGCCCATCACGTCATCGGCGGTCAGGGCAGCCTGTGGACCGAATACATCCCCACGACGGAACAGGCCGAATACATGGCCTATCCGCGCGCGGTCGCCCTGGCGGAAACAGTCTGGTCGGAACTGCCGGATCGTGATTACGACGCGTTCATGGAGCGCCTGCGGACGCATTTGCAGCGGCTGGATCGGCTGGGCGTGAACTACCGCAACCCGTTCGCCTGATGCCGACACCTTTAAATCTTGAACATCCCTCGACTCAGGATGACAAGAGACTTTTCAGCCCCTGCGAACGATTTGCACCCCCTCTCTGAATTCGGAGAGGGGGCCGGGGGGTGAGGTGTCAGGGCGGAGATTGATAAACACCAACCATCATATGATGAGGATCACCCCATGATCATCGACAGCCACTGCCACGCCTGGGCACGCTGGCCTTACCAGCCGCCCGTGCCCGATTTCGAGCAGCGCGGCGTCCTTGAGCAGCTTCTGTTCGAGATGGACGCGAACAGCGTGGATCGGGCGCTCATCGTCTGTGCGCAGATCGACCATAACCCGGACAACAACGCCTATGTCGCCGAGCGCATCACCCACTATCCGGGCCGCTTCGATCTGGTGGCCGACGTGGACTGCGCCTGGTCGGAGACGTATCATCAGCCCGGCGCAGCGGATCGGCTGCGGCAGGCGGCGCGCTGGCCGATCAAGGGTATTACCCATTACCTGCGCCCGGAGGATGACGGAGCGTGGTTCAGCAGCGCGGAAGGTATGGCATTTTTCCAGGCCGCCGTCGATCTGCGCCTGATCGCCAGTATCTCCTGCCAGCCGACCCAGTTACCCGCTATCCGCGAGGTCGCCCGCCGCTTCCCGGAACTGCCCATCCTCCTCCATCACCTGGGCCATCCCAAAGCCAGCGAGCCGCCGCCCTACCCGAACTTCCAGGAAATCCTCGCCTGTGCCCGCCTGCCGAATATGTTCATCAAGCTGTCCGGGTTCGCCTATGCCACCAGCGTCGATTGGAACTTCCCCTACGCGGACACGCACTGGCTCGTGCGGGCGGAGTACGAACACTTTGGTCCGCAGCACCTATGCTGGGGGTCGGATTACCCGGTCGTGCGCCGCTTCATGACTTACCGCCAGTCGCTCGAAGCCTTCCGCACCCACTGCGACTTTATCCCGGACGCTGACAAGGCCTGGATTCTCGGCCAGACGCTCGATACCCTGCTGCGCGCCGCCCGCGCTGTGTGAGTTCATTGCTGCCCGGCCAATGGTGGGCCGCTGCGCCAATTCCAGCATGCGCTCGATGATGTTCAGGGAATCCGGGATTCTGAAAGGCCGGGACAGATACCCAACGGTCCCAATCAGGGGATGGTGGATCAGGCTGGTTGCCTCCTGACCGGTGACGAAGAGAAAGGGAGTTTGTGTCCACGCGGGTTCGTCCCGGACCACCTGGAAAAACGGATCACCATTCATGCCGGGCAGTGCTGTTCAGAAGATGGAGTGTCTCACAGGGCTGGCCGTCGCTACCACGCGGTAGTCATCCCTTGACCTCCCAAGTCCAGTGAATCCTGACTTATTCGATTCTCACCACCTGGGGCCTGCTCAAAAAGTGGGCGAAGGTCCTATCACAAACATGTCGATTCTCACCCCCAGCAGCCCCGGGTTCCCGTTATACTGGAATAAAAACCTCATCCCTCGTTTGAAGGAAAACCCCTCATGATGACCTCCCGCGAACGCATCAATCTCAGCCTGAATCATCAGGAACCTGACAAGGTGCCGCTCGACCTGGGCGGCTGCGTGACCAGCGGCATGCAGGTCCGCTCCGTCTATTTGCTGCGCCAGGCTCTGGGCCTCGATGCGCCCGGCACGCCCGTCAAAGTGGTCGAACCCTACCAGATGCTCGGCGAAATCCAGTTGGACCTGCTGGATGCCATCGGCGGGGATGTGGTTCCACTGGAAAATACAAAAACCTTTTTTGGATTTCACAAACAGGATTGGAAGCCCTGGACGCTGCCCGACGGCACCCCGGTGCTGGTGCCGGGCGCATTTAATACCGACCCGGAGCCGAACGGCGATATTTTGCAGTATCCCGACGGCGACCACTCCGCGCCTCCCAGCGGGCGCATGCCCTCCGGCGGCTACTACTTCGATACCATCGTGCGCCAGCCTCCGATCGATGACGATCAGCTGAACGTCGAGGACAACCTGGAAGAATTCGGCCCGATCTCGGATGTGGAACTAGATTATTTCCGCCGTGAAGCCGACCGCCTGGAACGTGAGACCGACAAGGCAATTCTGGCAAACTTCGGCGGCACCGGGTTCGGCGACATTGCCCTGGTCCCGGCCCCCTGGCTCAAGTATCCCAAAGGCATTCGCGACATCGAGGAGTGGTATGTCAGCACCGCTTCCCGGCGCGATTACGTTTACACCCTCTTCGAGCGCCAATGTGAGATCGCGCTGGACAACCTGGCGAAAATCTACGCCGTCGTCGGCAACAAAATCTCGGCGGCCTTCATCACCGGCACCGACTTTGGCACGCAGAACGGCCCGTTTATTTCGCCCCGCTCCTATCGGGATTTATACCAGCCATTTCATAAAGCGGTGAACGACTGGATTCATGTACACACCCAGTGGAAGTCGCTGATTCATTCCTGTGGGTCAATATACAAACTGCTGCCCGATTTCATCGACGCCGGGTTCGATGTGCTTAACCCCGTGCAGACCGGCGCTGCCGAGATGGACCCGCCGCGCCTGAAAGCCGAATTTGGCGATCGGATCGTGTTCTGGGGCGGCGGCATCGACACCCAGAAAACCCTGCCCTTCGGCGACCCGGACGCCATCGCTCAGGAAGTGGCTGAACGCATGCGGGTGTTCGGTCCGGGCGGCGGATTCGTGTTTAATCCCATCCACAACGTCCAGTCCGGCATACCGACCGAGAATCTGGTCGCACTTTACAAGGCGGTCAACGCCCACCGCGACTACCCCATCCGGTGAGGTAGGAATCCGCCGCAGTGCTTCATTCCGCAGATCCGGTCTACCACGGCTCAGGTGGGTATCTCTGCTGAAAGGAGCATAATACCCGCCAAATCCATACATCTGTCTATAGCGGCCTGCGAAACGACCCTTAGAATGGATATTGTGCATAATCACCATTCAGAGGGCTGGAAAACTATGCAGGAAACACAAATACGCCTGGACTCGCTGTACCCGGCAGAGGTCGCCAAACGCGCCGAAGAGGTCGGCGTGACAAAGGTCAGCCAGGCCGCAGTCAGGACCCTGGTGCTGGGCGTACTGGCGGGGGCGTTTGTCGCCCTGGGGGCCGTTTTTGCGACGACCGTGGCAGCAGGCGGTGGGCTGCCCTTTGGCCTGCTGCGATTGCTCACCGGGCTGGTGTTTTGTCTGGGGCTGATTCTGGTGGTGCTGGCCGGAGCAGAGTTGTTCACAGGCAACAGCCTGATTGTCATGGCCTGGGCGAGCCGTCGAGTCAGTACGCGGGCGCTGCTGCGAAACTGGACGCTCGTCTACATCGGCAACTTCGTCGGTTCCGTGAGCACGGCGGTGCTGATGTTCCTGTCTCAGCAGTATACTGCCGGAAACGGGGTCGTTGGGCAGACAGCACTGGCGATCGCCAACAGTAAAGTGAACCTGGGGTTCGGGCAGGCCCTGGTGCTGGGAATCATGTGCAATGCGTTGGTCTGTCTGGCAATCTGGTTAACCCTGGGCGCGAGAACCACGACCGACAAGATCGTGGCAATCCTTTTTCCCATTACGGCATTTGTCGCAGCGGGATTTGAACACAGTGTCGCCAATATGTACTTCATTCCGATCGGGTGGTTGATTGCACAGTTTGACCCCTCTTTCGCACAGGCAGCCGGCTTAGCGCTGGATCATCTGACCCTCGGCGGCATGCTGAATAACCTGATCCCGGTGACGCTCGGTAATATCATTGGCGGCGCAGGATTCGTGGCAGCCGTCTATTGGTTTGTGTACCTGTACCAACCGCCAGCCATCAGGAGCCGCTGAAGCGATCGACCCAAACTGGGGAAAGCATCAAAAGTGGATCGCGTCGTCAGGACGGGCCGCTGCGCATACCCTGTGGGTTCACCGCGAGGAAACTCCGACACCGCTCATATTACACTCCAATGGATGCGCGCCAGCCCGAAGCCATTATCGGAGTAAACGCTCAACCATATCGAGCAGGTCGTTGATTCTGAAAGGTTTGGACAGATAAGCAATG
>JAIOHO010000988.1 GCA_019912905.1 Anaerolineae bacterium | reverse complement strand
ACGCAGGAGAGTGGCTGCTGGACAATTATTATGTGATCCAGCAGGCCCTGCGCATGGTCAAAGACGATATGCCGCGCGGCTATTATGACAAGCTGCCTGCCTTAACCACGACCGAGATGGCTGGCTACCCGCGCATCTATGCCCTCGCCTGCTACATTCTCGATGCCAGCACCGCCGCCCTGTCCGTCGCAGACATCATTTCCCTGTGCCAACGCTATCAGCAAACGACCCCACTTGAGATTGGCGAGTTGTGGGCGCTGCCGACCATGCTGCGCGCCCATCTCATCGAGAATATTCTGGAAGCGCTGCGCAGCATCGCCAAACTTGAGGACGTGCTGCCGGTCAGAATGCCCTTCCGCAGACGCGCAGGGGACGATCCCACGGACATTGTCGCCAACAGTATCATGAGTCTGCGGGCACTGGCCTATCAGGATTGGAACGAATTCTTTGAAGCCGTGAGTCTGGTGGAAAGTGCCCTGCGCATGGACCCGGCAGGTATTTATACCCGCATGGACGAGCCGACTCGCAACCGTTATCGCGAAGCAGTCGAAAGAATCGCAGAGCGAACCGGCTGTGGCGAAGAGACGATTGCCCAGGCTGCCGTCGCATGTGCTCGTGAAAGCGCCGCCCAATCCAAAAGTTCCGCTTCCCTGCCATTTCAGCCTGTTGGACCGGGCTATCGAGAATATGCCGCTCATGTAGGTTATTACCTGGTTGATGAGGGCCGCGCCGCCCTGGAACGCTCGGTTGGGCACCAGCCGTCATGGGTTCAACACGCCAAACATCAGGCCGCCACAAACCGCACCCTTCTCTACCTGGGAAGCGTTCTCGCGCTTACTGCCATTCTGCTGCTGATCGTAGTCCGGCTTGCATTCGGGTATCTCGGCAGTCCCTTACAGTTGATCGTTACCCTCCTCCTGGCCCTGTTTCCGGTTAGCACGACCGCAATCCAGATCGTGGACTGGTGCGTGATGCGCTGGATACCGCCGCGTTTGCTGCCCCGCCTGGACTTCCATGACGGGATACCTGAGCAATTTCGCACCTTTGTCGTCATGCCCGTACTGATCAGCACCACCGAGGACATTGACGCCCTGTTCGATCACCTCGAAATGCACTACCTGAGGAATAAGGATGACTGCCTGCATTTCGCGCTGCTGGCCGATTTCCCGGATGCGCCCGAGGCTCACCAACCCGATGATGACGCCTTGATCCATTATGCCGGTCAGTGCGTAGAAGCACTGACCGCCCGCGCGGGCAACCACAGCCGATTTTTCTTCTTCCTGCGCAAAAGGCGCTGGAATCCCGGCGAACAGACCTGGATGGGTTGGGAACGCAAGCGCGGCAAACTGGCGATGTTTAACCAACTGCTGCTCAAGCCGGACGCTCCCACCGACTATACCGTCCAGTTCGGTGACTTGAGCATTCTGCCGACCATTCGTTATGTGATTACCCTGGATGCGGACACCATCCTGCCGCGCGATCAGGCCCAGTCATTGATTGGCACCCTGGCGCATCCCCTGAATCGGGCGGTATACTCCACCCACGAGCGCGCCCTTGCACGCGGGTACAGCATCCTTCAGCCGCGTGTCGAAATCCTCCAGCTCGCCACCCAGCAATCGCCCTTTACGCGCCTGTTCGTGGGAGCCACTGGACTTGATCTGTATACTCTGGCAGTGTCGAATCTGTATCAGGATTTATTCGGCGAGGCCATCTACGTCGGCAAGGGTATCTATGACGTTGCCGCCTTCGAACACGGTCTCGAAGGCTGTGTCCCGGAAAACGCTCTGCTCAGCCACGACCTGTATGAAGGGATTCATGGCCGCGTCGGTCTGGTGACGGATGTCGCCTTTATCGAAGATTATCCCACGCATTATCTGGCACACCAACTGCGTATTCACCGCTGGATTCGCGGAGACTGGCAGCTGCTGCCCTGGCTCTGGCGGCGTGCTCCGGCCCACCGCAGGCCGCAGGATTGCAGCCAGTTTTCCGTCATCAATACCTGGAAGATCATCGACAACCTGCGCCGCAGCCTGGTCTTTCCTGCCCTGTTAGCCTTTTTTATATGCGCCTGGCTTGGCATCCTGCCGGGTTCAGATCAGTTCGCTGCTGCCCTGTTGTGGACGGCTCTCGGCCTGCTGTTCAGTTTCAGCCCATTCGTCGGGGCACTGTTCAGCCACATCGCAAGCCTGCGCAGCAGACCCTCACAGAACACGATCCGCAGCAGCTTTTCGGCAGACATGACCCGCTGGGCCTTGTCGATCGCGTTCCTCGCCTATGAAGCGCTGCTCGCAGTCGATGCGATCGTCACGACGACCTACCGCCTCATCCGCCGCCGCAAACTGCTTCAGTGGACTACTGCCGCGCACACCAATCGTTTGTTCGGGGAAAATGCAGGCGAAGATTCAGTGATCTGGCAGCAAATGACGCCTTTATCGACAATGGTGGTGGGTCTGGTGGTGCTGATGATTCTCACCTACCCTCAGCATCTCGCCATAGCCGCGCCGCTTCTGGTCGCCTGGGCACTTTCCCCTATCCTGATCAAATATATCAGCCGACCCATTCCAGAGGCCAGGCCCGAACTTCTGGCCGGGGACCGCCGAGAACTGCGGCGGTTGGCACGCCGCACCTGGTTATATTTCGAGGAGTTTGTCGGACCGGCCTCGCATTGGCTGCCACCCGATCATTTTCAGGAAAAGCCCCACGCCAAAACGGTTTACTCGACCTCTCCAACCAACATTGGCCTGCTGATGCTGTCCACCCTGACGGCCTATGACCTGGGATACATCGGGGCGAACGATGTCGCTGTTCGCCTGCGGTTGACAATTGACACGCTGGATAAGCTGGAACACTATCGGGGCCATCTGCTCAACTGGTATGACGCACAGACGCTGGACCCGCTGCCGCCGCGCTATGTATCGACCGTAGACAGCGGCAATCTTGTCGGCTGCCTCATTGCGCTGCGCCAGGGCTTCAAGGAACTGGCCGACAGGCCCGTGGTCGATGGCCGCCGCTGGCAGGGGCTGCTGGATTTACTGGCAATCCTTGATGATCTCGTCCAGGCGATTGAACCTGATGAGCCGGTCAAGCTGCGAAGCAGGCGGGCCGCCCTCGAGTCGGCAGAGGGGCGACCGGAACAGTGGCCTTCACTGCTGGCCGCGTTCACCGCCGAAGACATACCGGAACTCGGCCAGACCCTGGTATCCTTTTTGGAGACGCACCGGCACAATCTGGAAGCAGCTCAGATCAGCGAAGTCCGTCTCTATCTGGACCGCATCCGCCAACACAGCATTAATTTCCAGCGCGATCTGGACCGATTTGTCCCCTGGCTGTCCATCCTCGCACGCCCCAGCAGCGAACTTGGACCGGTGGACTCCCCGGCTTATACTGCTTATCAGGACATTTTGACCACGCTGCGGACCATTCCGACTTTTGGCGAGGCCGAAGCTGTTTACCAACATGTACTGGATCAGATTACACTCGCACGCGATACCATGCGCACCCAAGCCGGACGCGAAATGGCGATCCCATGGCTGGACGAACTCACCCGGCGTGTGGAAAAGGCCGGAGCCACGGCTCGTGAATTGCAGAACGCCTATGCCGATCTCGACCGGCGGGCATTGGGGTGGATCGAGTCACACGATTTCTGCTTCCTCTTTGACGACGAACGCTGTATCTTCCACATCGGTTACGATGTCAGCGCCGAACGACTGGATGGCAGTTACTATGACCTGCTGGCCTCTGAAGCGCGCATCGCCAGTTATGTCGCCCTGGCAAAAGGGGATGTGCCTCAGGAACACTGGCTGCACCTGGGCCGCCCGATGACGACGGTCCAAAACACGGTCGCGCTGCTGTCGTGGAGCGGGACCATGTTTGAGTATTTGATGCCTGCCCTGTTGATGCGTGATTATCCGAGCACGCTGCTGCATGAGAGCTATCGTGCGGTCGTCGATCAGCAGATGGCTTACGCGCATGAGCGTGGCGTGCCCTGGGGTATCTCAGAATCCGGCTACCACACGCTGGACAGCAGTTCCAATTACCAGTACCGCGCTTTTGGGGTGCCGCACTTAGCGTTCAAGCGCGGGCTGGATACCGATCTGGTCATCGCACCCTACGCCTCACTGCTGGCCCTGCCCATCCGCCCGGATGCCGTCCTCAAAAACATAGCCCATCTCAAACGCTTCGAAGCCCTGGGAGCATATGGCTTCTACGAGGCGGTGGATTTTACGCCTCGCCATCTGGCACTGGGCGAGGCATATGCGGTCGTGCGCGAATATATGGCGCATCATCAGGGAATGATTCTGGTGGCGGTCAACAACATGCTCAACGACGATACGATGATTCGCCGCTTCCATGCGGACCCCCGCATCCAGAGTATCGACCTGCTGCTTCAGGAAAAAATCCCAACTCAACCCAATCTGCAATATCCTGAGGCAGAACGGCAGGAAACGCCGGTCGCCACCACGAATCCGACAGCCGGTCCCTGGACTGTACCCATT
>JAIOHO010000987.1 GCA_019912905.1 Anaerolineae bacterium | reverse complement strand
GGCGGCGTGACACCTGAGCCAGATAATCTCAGAGCGTGGTTCGGCGCAGGAGTTTCGGCGGTGGGGATGGGGAGCAAGCTTATTCGCGGTGATTGGGTCAAAAGTGGAAACTTTGACGCGATCCAGGATCACATGCGAACATCCCTTCAACTCGTGCAGTCTGTTCGCGCAGAAAAAAAGTAACGCCAGCAGTGAATCTGAATGTGTGAAAGAGGTTGATATGAAACAGGCGGTCATGACCGCACCCGGTAAAATTCAGTTCTTTGATGTCGAAAAGCCTGCCCCGAAGGATGACGAGGTCGTCATGCAAACCCGGCGCATCGGTGTCTGCGGGTCAGACATCCACGTCTATCATGGGATGCATCCCTATACCGGCTATCCTGTCGTGCAGGGGCACGAAGTCGGCGGAGTCGTGACGGCGCTGGGCAGGAATGTGAGCGGCCTCAGGGTGGGCGACAAGGTGACCTTCATGCCCCAGGTCACCTGCGGAAAATGTTATCCCTGCACACACGGCATGTACCATATCTGCGAATCGCTCAAGGTCATGGGCTTCCAGACCGGCGGCGCGGCCCAGGAATATTTCGCGCTGCCCGCCGACAATGTCCTCAAGCTGCCGGACACGATCTCCCTGGATGAAGCGGCTTTCATCGAACCCGTGTCGGTGACCGTTCACGCCATCGGGCGGGGCGGCGGCGCGGAAGGCAAGAACGTGCTGGTCCTGGGGGCTGGCCCGATCGGCAACCTGACGGCACAGGTCGCCAGAGCCTGCGGCGCGCGGGCCGTGATGATCACCGACGTCAGCGCCTACAAGCTGGACAAAGCCCGTCAGTGCGGCATCGAATTCGCGGTGAATACAGCGCAGGAGAATCTGGGTGAGGCCCTGCTGCGAGATTTTGGCCCGGCGAAAGCCGATCTGATCCTGGAATGTGTCGGGGTGGAGGGGACCATCACCGACGCCGTGCTGAACGCGCGTAAGGGCACGAACATCGTGGTCGTCGGCGTGTTTGGCAAGAAGCCGCAGGTTGATCTGGGTCTGGTTCAGGATCGTGAACTCAGCTTGATCGGGACGCTCATGTATCAGAAGGCAGACTACCTCAAGGCCATCGATCTTGTCACAAACGGTAAGCTGAGTCTGGATCAGATGATTACCCATCGTTTTCCGTTTGACCGCTATCTGGATGCGTATCACGCGATCGAAGCGTCAAAAGGCGAATACCTGAAAGTCATGATCGAACTCAACTGACGTGCGAAACTCGACGCGCCTTTACGGAGCAGCGCCCTGGGACACCCGGCGAAACCCCGTAAAGGCGCAGCGCTACTGGCGTTTGACAGAGATAATGCAGCACAATATAATTCTAGTGTGTGATTTGTAATTACAGGATCACAGGAGAAGTGCCTTGATGCCGGTTCGGGCACCCCTTCGCTGATCTCACAATCACAAGTCCACGCCTAATCGTTATTGCCTTTTAGGAGAAATCCCATGAGAAAAGTGCTTTTATTTGCTTTACTGGCCGTTATGGTGCTTGGCCTCATGCCCATGGCTGCCCAGGATCAACCATTTGCAGGCATGAAGATCGTCGTGGTTTCGCAGCAGGGGGCTATTGGTGACCCGGCGCGCACGTATGGTGAAGAATGGGCTGCCAAGACCGGTGCGACGGTTGAGGTTCAGCAGTTCGCCTACGCAGAGTTGTTCCCCAAAATCATCACGGCCTTGCAGACCAAGTCAGGCGAGTTCGATGTGATGATTTTCGCTGCCGATTATCTGGGTGATATTGGCGGCGGCGGCTACCTCCTCCCGGTTCCCGATGATGTGAAGGAAGCGGTGGATTGGAACGACATTCTCCCCCTGTACCGTGAGCGCATTGCGGACTGGGGCGGCACCACATTTGCGGTTCCGTGGGATGGCGACAGCCACATGATGTACTACCGCAAAGACCTGGTCAATCCGAACAGCCCGTACAACGAAGAATTCAAGGCCGCCAACGGCTACGATCTGGACGAACCACAGACCTGGACTCAGTACAAGGCCATTGCCGAGTTCTTCCAGGGCAAAGAGGTGGATACGGCTGGCGTGACTGCGCCGATCTTCGGTGTGGCGGAAGCCCTGCGCAAGAAAGCGCAAAGCTACTGGTTCCTGATGGATCGTGCAGCAGGCTATTCCAAGATCCCCGGCGACCCGTACTTCTTCTTCGACGAAAACATGACCCCGCTGGTCAATAACCCCGGTTGGGTGCAGGGCCTGCAGGACTGGATCGATATCTACAACTGCTGTGCTGCGCCCGATATGCTCAACTTCGACGTCGTCAACGTCCGTGCGGTTTTCCCAGCAGGGCAGACCGTATTCGGGCTGGACTGGGGCGATGTGGGGCCGATCACTGTTGACCCCAACGCCTCGGTCATCCAGGGGCTGGCGGGCTTTGGCACCACACCTGGTGCCGAACGCTACTGGGATCGCATGAAGGGTGAATGGGTCGATGCCGAAGGTGGCGTGAACAAAGCGCCGTTCCTGGCTTTTGGCGGCTGGGAGATCACGGTGGCGGCGGACACTGATGTGGCTGAAGCGGCCTGGGATTATGTGAAATACATCGCCAGCAAGGATCTTGCGGGTGTGCTGGCAACCACGGGTGGCACGGGCATCAACCCGCTGCGCCAGAGCCAGTTCGACAATCTGGAGTTGTGGACGAACGCAGGCTTCGACGAAGAATCGGCCAAGGATTACCTCCAGGCTATCCTGGACACGATCAATGACCCGAATGCCATCGTCGATCTGCGCATCCCTGGCGCGTTCGAGTATTTCGATGCCCTGGATAACGGGATTGCCAAAGCCATCACAGGCGAGGCATCGGCGCAGGCTGCACTCGATGAAGTTGCCGCGACCTGGGACGCCATCACGGATCGTCTGGGGCGTGACACGCAGCTCAGACTGTACAAGCAGTCACTCGGAATCGAGTAATGGCAGTTTGATGGGACTGCGATAAGATCATCACGCGCAGTGTGAGTTAAAGTCAAGTTCGGGCAGGGGCGCAGCGATTGCGCCCCTGCTGCAACTGCAATGGGTACAGTAAAATACTGGCAAAATGCGCTTTATTTAGAGGAATACTATTTTGACTCCGCCTTCCAATATCCAAGCTGTCCCGCTG
>JAIOHO010000093.1 GCA_019912905.1 Anaerolineae bacterium | reverse complement strand
GGATCCTCACCCTGCGCGCGACCCGCCTCGGCAATGTGCCGCCTCTGGGGGTCAATGGCGCGGATTACAGCCTGCTGCTGGCGACCATCCGGCTGCGGGTGAAGGATGTCGGCTCGGTCATCTCGACGCTGTCCGCCAGCGTCCGCTGCGGCCCAATGGATTTTCTGGATCGGGATGGCCGTGTGGTCGTCAAGGGCAGGCAGGACCGCACCGCCAACCTAATCGTGCGCAGCGGCTATACCATCAGCGGGCAGGCGCTGCTGCAAAGCGCCCGCAGCCATGCTGGAATCACGGTCAAATGCAAAGAGGCTGCCGTGCCCGGTGAAGAATATACGACGACGACCGACAGCCGTGGGAATTTCAGCTTCGGCGGTCGAAACGTGCTCATCCGCGAGTTCGGCAAATTCGATTGTGTTTATGCCAGCCCCCTCAACAGCCCACAGGCCGAGTTCCTCGACGCGCACATTGACGTAAACCTCAACTCGCCGAGCTACTACCTGCTGCCGGTCATCCTCAAGGGTGGCAACGTGGCAACCGGCGGCGGCACCGAAAACGACATCGACGATACCGACCTGGGCGTGCTGACCTCCGGTTGGGCACCGGGCACGGTCGCCGTCGCTTATGATGGGCTGGATGTCAATGGCGACCGGCGCATCGACGAAGGCGACCTGGCGATGCTGGCCGCCAATTACAAATTCGACGCAGTCAACGGCAGCCCGGTCAACGTCGATGGCAGCCACGTGCTGTACGGGTTAGCCGTGAATTATGACAGCACCTTCCCCAACAGCCGCACCTACTGGGGCGACCCGGAAGCCGGGGCCGTGCAGTTGTTCGAAGACCCGCGCAGCGACCGTGATTTCTGGCCGACCATGTCGCCCAGCGGCGAAAAAGTGGCCTACAGCCGCCTGTTCACGCGGGGCGGGCAGTACGTTCTGTACACCAGCGGCACCTCCAGACCGCGCGGCTCACGGCTCACGCCATCGCGGGGCTATAGCGACGATCAACTGGCACCTTCGTGGTCGCCGGACGGCCAGCGCATCGCCTTTGTGTGTACCTCCAAGGGCACCAGCAGCGGCTACGAATACAATCAGGGCGACATTTGTGTGATCGACGCCACCGGCGCGAACCTGCTCAAGATCGCTTCCAGCAGCAAGATTTTCCGGCCTGCCTGGTACGACAACAATGTCCTCATTTACGGCGGCCTGGCGACGCACCCGGACGCAGACTGCCGGAAGAACCTGTGCTTCGTGGACCTGTCAACCGGCAGTTCCGGCCAGGTCGCGGCGCTGCTGGGTGATGGCAATGATGTGGCCGATATGCCCAGCTTCGGCTCGCTGTTCGTCGATGGTAATCCGCAGCCGGTGCTGTTCTACCGCTTCAACGACGGCACCAGCACCAGCATCCGCGCGGTTCCGGTGACAGCCTATGACGGGTCGAGCTTCACACTGGGCGGCACGCAGGTGGTCGCCACGCCCTCGACCAGTGGCTACAGCATCGACTATTACGATGTTTCGCCGTTCCTGGACGTGATGTACTACGAATCGACCATCAGCAGCGGTGTGTTCAGTACCATCGACACGTTCTACGACCGCAAGTTCAACGATGATGGCACCCCGGCCCTGACCGATGGCTGGGCGGCGGCGGTGACGCACCACATCGACGGCTTTGTCGGCAACATCACGGTGACCGGCGGCTTCGCTCCGGGGACACCCTGGTCCGGTGATGCCAGCAGCGCCACGCTGTTCCATGCGCAGCGGGCGACGTTTGACTGGATTCCGTAGCACGGGCAGGTTGCGAACCGGCGCATTTCAGGCGATGATCGTAAGGGAGGGGGCCTACCCCTCCTTTCGTGTAATCTTGCCGGAAAGGGGCGATGGATGCATCCACATCACGTAAGACGGTTCTTTTACATGGGATGCGTCCTGCTCGGCCTGCTGCTGGCATATCCGGCCTGGGCACAGGAACCGGTGTTCCTCAGCCTGAACAGCCCGGAAACCACACTCCAGACCGGGCAAATCTACGAGGTGCAGATTGTCGTCGAGAATGCGGCGGATCTGTGGGTCACGAGCGTCAATATTCAGTATGACTCGAACCTGCTGTATATCCTCGGCACAGACTCCGGTTCGCCCGTACAGCCGGGACCGCTGCTGGAGGGCAAAGCGACCCTCGTGCCGCGCAATGACACCGGAGGGGACGTCATCCACTATACGGTGTCGCTGCTGGCTCCTGCCGAGCCGATCCAGGGAAGCGGCGTGCTGGCAACCTTCCGCGTCGCGCCGCTGGATGCGGGTTCAAGTCAACTGACGTTTCAACAGGCCAGCCTGACCGCTATCCGCTTTGAAGAGACCAACGGGACTCGTGTCGCCAGCGAACCGCAGCCGCTGGCCTTTACCCCGGTGCTGCTCGAACTGACTGCGCAGGGGGACCGGGTCGACCCGCCGTCGGAACTCACCGCCACGCCGCCGCCCAGCAGCACCCCGCTCACTGACCTGACGGAAGAAGCGAACGTGCCGACGCTCGAAGCGGCGGCCACGCTGGTCAACGTCACCCGCGCGCCGACCCTGGTACCGACCGTCGAGCCGCCTGTTACCGCAGAAAACAGCCCCAGCCCGGTGCTGCTCGGTGCAGTGGCGGTGCTGGTGATCACCGGCATCGGCCTGCTGGCGCTGCTGATTCTTTACCTGCGCCGCTACCGCCGCTGAGGAAGTGGCGGGAAGAATGTCATGGGGCGCGCCCTGACGAATGTCACTGGTCGTTCTAAACCCGGCGACGTACATTTGGGGGCAATACTATTTCTTAGACAATACTTCATCAATAGATAGGGTTACAGCGGAATCGTACCACATCGGCGGTTACATCGGTGACCGATCGGCGAAGTGAGACAGGCCATTGGAACGGCTGCTGAGAGCGCGTCAAACGGGGCTGATGACCATCACCCTCAACCATTTCTGGTAAAGAAATTACGCGCTGGGGTCGTGACAATGAATACAGATGATGCGCCGCAATATTTCCCCTGCGGCGCATCTCTTTTTAAGGGTGGCAGTCGAGCGCCTGCATCGCCTCATGCGTGCTCAGGAACACCCGACCTTCCCCTAACTGATCCAGAAAATCGACCTTACGCAGCCGATCCATCACCGGCCCTTTGACCTCGGCCAGGTAGAGGGTGATGTTGGCCTGGCGCAGTTCGTAAAGCACATTAGTCAGCGTTTCCAGGGCGCTGGTGTCGATGTCATTGACGGCGCTGCATACCAGCACGACGTCCGCCACGGCTGGATTCTCGGCCACCGCATTCAGCAGAAACGTCTCCAGGCAGCCCGCGTTGGCGAAGTACAGGCTTTCATCGACGCGCACGGTCAGCACGTGCGGGCAGGTATGGACGGTGTGGCGCAGCACGTTGCGGAAATGTTCGCTGGTCCCCACCCGCCCGACGACGGCGATATGCGGGGTGCTGGTCCGCCACAGATACAGCACCAGCGCCGAACCGATGCCGACCATCAGGCCGGTTTCGATGCCCAGGCCCAGCACGGCGGCAAAGGTCACCAGCAGTGAGGCGGCATCCGCCCGGCTGTAACGCCAGGCCTGTTTCAGCGTGGCGAAATCGAACAGGTTGACCACGGCCACCAGGATGATGGCCGCCAGCACCGCCTGCGGCAGAAAATAGAACACCGGCATCAGGAAGGTCACCGTCAGCGCCACCAGCCCGGCGGTGATCAGCGAGGCCAGCCCGGTATTGGCCCCGGCGCTGTAATTGACCACCGAACGGCTGAACCCACCGGTGACGGGAAAGGCCCCGGTAAAAGCCGCCCCGATGTTGGCCGCGCCCAGCGCAATCAACTCCTGATTGGCGTCGATCTTGTGGCGGCGCTTGCTTGCCAGCAGCTTGCCGACCGAGATGCTCTCGGCAAAGCCGATCAGGGCGATGCTGAGGGCGGCAGGCAGCAGCATCTGCCACTGCGCCAGATCAAAGGCAGGCAGAGTCAGGTGCGGCAGACCCGCCGGAACCTGCCCGACGACCGCCACGCCGGAAGCATCCGCCAGCCCCAACTGACCCACCACCACAATCCCCAGGATCACCACCAGCAGCGGCCCGGCCTTGGCGATCGGAGTCCCCAGGGCGCGGGTCAGCCGCCACTTGCGAAGCTGCGCCGGGAGCGCCTGCTTGTGATAGAGCAGCAGGCCAATGCTGACGAGAGCTAACCCCAGCGTGTACGGGTTGATTTCGTTCAGGTGCTGAAGGATATACAGC
>JAIOHO010000986.1 GCA_019912905.1 Anaerolineae bacterium | reverse complement strand
ATTCAGGCAGCGCCCAATCGCACGGATCTTTACCTCAACCTGTCGGCGGTCTATCTGCTGGATGAAGAGAGTGATGCGGCGCGGCAGTGGCTCGAAAAGGCGCAGAAATTGACCGACGATGAGGCTACACGCGCTGACATCGAGCGGATGCTGCTGGCGGCGGATGATCCCGAATTAGAGACGAGACTCGGCGAAATCACCGATATTGTGAATGCGGGCAATACGCTGGAAGTCGAGGACGTCGAATTTCTGGAACAAATCCTGAAACAGGTCCCGTCCTATGCCGAAGTCTGTGTGTTGCTGGCAAAAGCATACCTCAATTGGGAGGAGGTTGCGTCCGCACTTGAGACCTTGCTGGATGGATACAAATATTCCTCTGATGACCCGGAGATTGTGACACTCCTCAGCCAGACCCTGTGGGAATCGGGTGAAGAAGATCTCGCTTTTAGCTATCTTAACAAAGGATTGATTGGCAGCCCGCATTATGTGCCACTGTTGGCGCTGGCCGGCCAGTGCCTTTTCGAGGATGGGCAAACTGACGCAGCCAGGGCCTATTTGCTGCGAGCAGAGGCGATTTCGCCGCGCGACCCGGCACTGGTTCGGGTACGGCAGCATATCGGTCGTTCGTTGAATCAGTAGCAGTCGCCATACCCTCGATTTCCCTTCGCTGCGTGGCTCCAGCAGGCTTCGAGACTATACTTGGAGCAAACTCACTGCTGGAGCTTGCTAGTGATACATTGGGCCTTTTACTTGGTAATATGTTGGGTTCTGCTGAGCCTTCCGGGTAACGATGCCGGAGCGATTTCCCCGGCGCTCCGTCAGGATGAAATTCCCAATCCGATGCCGCTCATCGAAACTACGGATGAAGTCGTAAATTTCCTGCTACTCGGCAGTGATACTTCGAATCCGCAGAATTCTGGGCGCACGGACGTGATCCTGATTGTGTCCGTCCATCCGGCACGCGGTGCTGTCGCATTTCTCTCCGTGCCGAGAGATCTGTATGTGTACATTCCAGGCTGGCGGATACAGCGGATCAATACCGCCTATGCACATGGCGAGATGCTGCAGCAAGGGCAGGGGCCTGCGCTTCTGATGGAGACCCTGCAATACAACCTCGGAATCCAGATCAATCATTTTGCTCGGGTCGATTTTGGAGATTTTGTGCAGATTATTGATGCCATCGGCGGTGTGGACATCGCGGTCGATTGTGCGATTGAGGATTGGCGCCTGCGAGAACTGGATCTCGACCCCACCGACGAAGCCAACTGGCAGATGTCTACGCTGCCCATCGGTGTGCATCATCTGGATGGCAATCTCGCGCTCTGGTATGCGCGCAGTCGGCGGACGAGTAGTGACATTGATCGTGGACAGCGGCAGCAGGAACTTTTGCGTGCGATGTGGCGGCAGATCAAGGACTTAGGATTGTTGAGCCAACTGCCAGATATATGGCCGCAGCTTATGGACGTTGTCGAGACGGATATTAGTCTGCCGGCGTTTTTGACTCTGCTGCCGCTGGCATTGAATCTTCAAGAGCGTCAGGTGGCATCGTATACGTTCAGGCTGAATGCCGATGTGTCCGACAGGTACTCACCGGAAGGTGAACGTGTGCTCGTCCCAAAGCGCGATGCGATTGAGCAGCTCATGCGCGATTTTCTGACCCCTCCGACTATTTCTCAGCTCCAAAGCTCAGCTCTATCCGTTCAGATTACGAATGCAAGTGGCAATCCTGACCTGGCACAGATTGTAGCGGATAAGTTGACCTGGAAGGGTTTTCAGATTGTAGAGTCTGTCAGCAGCTCGGCCAGTATTCAGCACCGTACGGTGATCCTTGATTATACGGGTCGGCAGAAAGGCAGCGGGATCGAGCTGCTGCGATCGACACTCGGCCTCAGCGAGGAACAGATCGTACGTGATCCAGATCCAGCGCGCAAGACGGACTATGCAGTCACTATCGGATCGTCTTATTACCCTTGCACGCGGAATGTGCTGCCACCGGCGCAAACCACACCCTAGGGATCGTCCATAATCACCGGAGAAACGCGGCCTGCACTAAGCTCTTGCAGATCTTCCTGAAAACGTGGAATACTGCTTTTCGGAAAGACTGCGACCATCGTCACCGCAGCCGTGAAGGTTTCGTCATCGATTACGCCCTGATGCTTGGTAATGAGGCGCTTGATTGGCTCGTAAAGCGAATAGGAGCACTCCAGGCCGATTGTCTGCTTTTCGATCTTTTCTTCAGTGCGCAGCATGCTTAGCACCTGCCGAGCGGCCTCGCTGTAGGCCCGTACCAATCCGCCCGTGCCAAGTTTGGTGCCACCGAAGAATCGGGTGACGACGATGATTATGTCGCCGATCTCGGTGCCCCGCAAAACCGACAGGACGGGCGGCCCAGCCGTTCCCGACGGTTCACCATCGTCACTCATGCCCTCGATGACGCTGTTGCCATACCCGATACGGAAGGCATAGACATGATGAGAGGCGTCCGGCATTTCAGCCCGGACCAGTGCCAGAAAGCTGCGAGCCTCAGCAACAGATTGCACGCAGCCAGCAGTAGCGATGAAACGCGAGTTGACGACTACGATGCTGGTTCGCGCGGTCGCGACAGGCGTAATATAAGTCATTTTATTCGCATAGTCACTGAGAAAAATTTACCTACCCACCACCATATTCTTTAACGAAATAATGAAACACCGGCGGATGAATAGTCAACAAATTACCCTCACTCCGCAACAACTTTTTGCGAACAAGATACTCCGCCGCCTGATCCGCTTCTACATCCCGCTTAAAAGATGCCAATTTACCACTAGCTACCTCCAATACCTGCCTTTCAGCCATCGACAGACTATTCCAGATTGTCTTACACTCCATTTGAACCGGCTGCTTCCTCGACAACTCCTCCGCAAGAGCAGGACCATCCGTCATCACCACAGTCAAATTCAGATCTGAAAACGACTCCAGCATCCGAAACGAAGCCCTCAACAGGCCCGCGAAACCCCCTGTCGCCCACACCAGAAAATTCTTAACATACTCCTCATATACCCGATTGTTTCGTCGGCAAAGATCATCTACCATCCGATGAGCATCACGATTATTGTACGGCCCAATATAGAACACATTATCCGTAAACAACTCCATAAATTCTTCAATCTTCAGAAGATCAATCGATTCCTGCTCAGCAACCGCCATCAAGGGCACGCGCGTGAACGTCAGATACGAAAGCTGCTTTTTATTCGAGTCGCGTAAACCACGGAGAGTCAGAAAAAACTTAATTGGCAGACTTTTGAGCATCTCCTCGAACTCATCGAACATAAACACAATCTGGATACCCTTGCTCATTAACAGATCAAGCCCCAACTCAAAGTATCGCAGCCCCATATAGGCATACAGGGGATTCGACCCATCCTGCAACGTTTCATAGATTTCCACAAACCGACTCATCTCCTTCGCATCCAGCAGCTCAGACTGGTGAAAGGCCATAAACATCCGATGCATCATAAGTTCATAACCAATCCAGCAGGCAATCTGTTCATCGCTATCCGCAGGCAGTGGCCCCAACATACTGGGATCAATTATGATCGCCCCAAACTGGCCGACATGAGTCTCTTTCATATACGCCTGCTGCACCACAGGATTTGCGAGATGCTGCATCAAATTCGACTTGCCAACGCTGCCGACACCGACCAGTGAGCAGGATTCTGTTGCACGCCAGCGCTCCATAATTCGACCCACTTCTTCCTGACGGTAGTCAAGAGGCTGCATACGAGTTTGTGACGCTTTCATAGCACTTTTCCGTTGATCGTCGCATCAGAACGAATATGCCCCAAGAATAGCCCTGAATGACCACGATGCAAAGCACAGGCCACTATGAACAAACAAGATCACCCTGCTTTTACACATGATCACGGCTAAATTGCAGTTAGTCTGCGATAAGTGCTCTTATCACGTCTAATATCGCAATCCAATAGTGCGCCCAGAGGGATTCGAACCCCCGACACTCGGTTCCGAAGACCGATGCTCTATCCACTGAGCTATGAGCGCCTGCCTCACATTGTAGTCCAAACTTCCTTCCCGTCAACTGCATAACGCCGCTTTAATTCTTCTAAATTGCGCCTGGTGTATACAAGCCCCGTCCGATCCGCTATCTCAACCTGGATTTCCTGAGCATCCCGCAGCAGACGATGCACTTCATGATAATCGTGCCTGTCTTTTATCAGTGCAGCAGCTAAGACGGACTTGGCGCGTCCCAACCCATACAAATCCGGTGTTTGCTCCAACCAGGTAATCGCAGCACTAAGCATGGTCTGAGCCTCATCCCCCTGACCATTCATAGCATAGATGCGTCCCAAATTTGAATAAAGTCGTCCCAGCACCAGAAAGTGCTCTGGTGCTGCCTCAGCAGCGCTTATTGCCTGTTCAACAAACAAGCGGGCATCATCTAAATTCCCAGCTATGACACTGGCCTCGCCGAGAAGTGCCAGGATTTCCTGATCTTCGACCTTTCTATCCTTAATAAGGAATAATGCATCCGTAATATTCCCCGATTCCAAGAAAATGCGGGCCTTTTCCAGGTCAATATGCTCAAGAAGCTCTTCATCGGCTGACTGCTTACCAATCATCTGAGCCTTTTCGAGCATCAACAGTGCCTGCGCATAGC
>JAIOHO010000985.1 GCA_019912905.1 Anaerolineae bacterium | reverse complement strand
ACGGTGATTGCCCAGGTGAAGACTCTGCCGCCCGGCTATCCAGTGGGGTATGGGCAGAGCTACTACACCTCGGCGGCGGAACGCATCGCGGTGATTCCGGTGGGTTATTCACACGGGTTCCGGCGCAACCCACAGAATTGGGGTCAGGTGCTGGTTCAGGGCCAGTTTGCCCCCATTGTGGGCCGTGTCAGCATGGAAAAGACCACCATCAACGTCACCCACATTCCCGATGCGGCCATCGGCGATGAAGTGGTCCTGCTGGGCCGCCAGGGGAACCACGCCATTACCCCCGATGAGGTCGCTTCCCGCCTGGGCACGAATAATTACGAGGTCATCACGACGGTGCTGGCCCGCGTCCCCAGGCGCTAATCCCGGTTCTTAGAGCAGATTCTGGATATACTCCGTAATGACCTCCGGCTCGGTGCCGTAGGTGAAGATCGTGCGCAGGTTGCCCTGAGGGTCGATCATGAAGATCGACGCCGTGTGATCGACCGTGTAATTTTCGCCTTCTTCCTTGTTCAGGTGGAAATACAGGCCGTAATCGACGCCGACGCGCTTGAGGTCGTCACCGCTTCCGGTCATGCCCAGGAAGGTCGGATCGAAGGCGCTCAGGTAGCGCTGGAGATATTCCGGGGTGTCGCGCTCGCCATCGACGCTGATCATCACGAAATTGATCTGATCGGCCTGAGGGCCAAGCTGCTCCTTGATCTGCTTAAAATCGCCCAGAGTCAGCGGGCAGACATCCGGGCAGTGCGTATAGCCGAAGTAGAGCAGGGTCACTTTGCCGGCTAAATCGCTCAGGCTGAGCGGCTGGCTGTCGATGCCGGTCAGCGTAAAATCAGCCAGCTTGCGCGGCGGATCGACCAGCGTACCGCCATCGAAATACTCGCCGGAATTAATTACGGCAGCCCCGGTATTCGGTGTCGGCATGGTCAGGCGGTAAAAGATGAAAAAGACAGAACCGGCGGTGATTGCCAGACTGAGCACGAGCGCCGCAATCAGCAGGCGGCTCGGTGATTTTCGAGGTTCTGAACTCATTCCAAACTCCTCAAAATTACGTTAATCCGGTTGCCAGCTTGTGAATACTAGCACAGGCACACGCCGGGAGCAATGCACGCGGCGAAGCGCTTTCCATCTGAATTTCTGGAATTGTGAACAGGTTTGACGCCGGATGCGTATAGGAAAATAGTGCCTCCAATTGGACCCAAGGGCGAGTCTGATGATGACCCAGCATTCGTTACGAACCTTTTATACCTTAATTCTGACGCAGGTTTTTTCGCTCATCGGCAGCCGCATCAGCGGATTGGCGATCAGCATCTGGGTGTTCAACCAGACCGGCGATGCCACGCCGCTGGCGCTGGTCAGCTTTTTCTTCATCGTGCCCCAGGTGGTCGCCGCCGGTTTTTCGGGCGTGCTGGCCGACCGCTGGGACCGCCGCTACGTGATGATGCTGTCGGATGCGGGGCAGGCCGTGGGGACGGTGCTGCTGTTCATCAGTTTTGCGTCCGGTGGTTTTCAACTCTGGCATCTGTACGCCGTGACGTTTTTGCAGTCGATCTTCGGCGTGTTTCAGGGTCCGGCGTTTCAGGCGTCGGTGACGATGCTGGTGCCGGACGAAAAGCGGGACAGCGCCAACGCCATCCAGCAGGTGACTGGTCCGGTTGCGGGCATCATTGCTCCGGCGGTGGCGGGCTTCATCTATGCGCTCGTCGGCGTGACCGGCGCCATCCTGATCGACCTGGGGACCTTCGTGGTGGCCGTGCTGGTGGTGTTCTTCGTGCATATCCCGAGGCCGGAAATCTCGGCAGAGGGCCGGAAGATGGCCGGGACGATCACCAAAGAGATGTTCGATGGTTTCCGCTATCTGTGGCAGCGGCGGGCGCTGTTCTGGCTGATGGGCTTCAGCACCCTGGTCAACTTCCTGGTCGGGGGCGTGATGGCGCTGGAAACGCCTTATCTGCTGGCGCGCACCGCTGACGAAGCGACGCTGGGAGTGCTGCTGGGAGTCCTCAACCTGGGAGCGCTGGCGGGGGGCATCGTGATGAGCATCTGGGGCGGCACACGCCCGCGCATCCATACCATCATGATCTCAATCTTTCTGGGTTCGATCTTCCTGGGCTTGACGGGGATGGCCCAGACTCCGCTGGCGCTGGGGGGCGCGCTGTTCGCCTTCATGTTTATGCTGCCGTTTGCTAATGCTGCTGCCATGTCGATGCTTCAGGCGAAGGTCGCGCCCGATGTGCAGGGGCGAGTCTTCGCCGCAACCGGGCAGGTCGCCATGCTGATGATGCCGATTGCCTTTCTGCTGGTGGGTCCGCTGGCCGATCAGGTCTTCGAACCGGCGGTCGGGCAGGCGGGATGGTCCAGCGTGGCTCCGCTGGTGGGCAGCGGTGCCGGCGCGGGGATGGGACTGCTGCTGCTGATCTGCGGCCTCGGCACGGCCCTGCTGACGGCGCTGGTCTATGCAGTCCCGGCGGTCCGGCGCATCGAAGCGGATTTACCGGATTTTGAGGCAGAAGTCGCGGCGACACCTGCCATGCCGTTGGTTAATCCGGCGCTGATTCCTGACGCGGCGGATTAACCGGCTGCCTGTCTGCCGCGCCACCAGCGCCAGCCGAGGGCGAACACGCTCCCCAGCAGACTCAGTGTGCCGATGGTCAACAGCAGCGGCAGGATGGGGCCAAATTCACTGGGCCGACCGCAGATAAAGCCCCACACCAGTTCCGGCGCGCGGGCCAGGGTTTGCAGGTCTTTGGCATAAGCGGCGCTGAACAGAAACATCGTCAGGCCAAAACTGATAAGCAGGGCCGCCAGCACCAGCGGCAGCATCGACCGGTGGTGGGCAGTCGGTGGGGTGATACGATCCGTCATGTTGAATGCTCTGTGTGTTGAGCAGGAGCACGGCGAACCGTGCCCCTACAGCGTTCGATTGTGCCGGTCTAGCGGGCCGCCCCGGGCTGTCCGGGCACGAAGAACCCGTTGACGAAGTCCAGTCCTTGCAGCAGCACCGGTCCCCACATAATGATGTTGGACAGGATGATGATCGCGACCCAGGTGCTCCAGCGCTCGAAGATGGCGGGTCGGCTGCTGGCCGGGCCTTCAGTCGCAATCGGCGGTTCCTCTTCGAGCGGCTCCGTCGAGCGGAACCAGGTGCCCAACAGGACGACGTACAGCAGGATAGCGCTGATCAGCAGGACCACGCCGCCCAGGGCCGATAGATTCAGCCAGGGCACCCACAGGTCGCTGATATACGCTCCCGGCGCGCCCAGGTCGGTACGGCGGGTGGCCCCGTCGAGGCCCGCGCGACCCATGCCTGCGCCAAACATGAGCATTCCGGCGAACCAGGTATAAATCTGGGCCAGCGCCAGCTTCCTGCTGAACAGTTTACGCCCACGGATGAGCGGAATCAGCCAGTAGGCGATGCCAAAATAGGTCAGCGTGACGGCCCCGGCCAGCGTCATGTGGAAATGCCCGACGACCCAGGTCGTGTTGTGCAGCGCGATGTTGAGTGTGAACGAGGCGTTCATGATGCCGGTGATGCCGCCGACGATGAACAACATCATGCCGCACAACTGCGCGGCGACCAGCGGGTTGCCCCAGGGCTGTTTCCAGATCCAGCTTAAGGTGCTGCCCCCTCGATTGCGCCCGGCTTTTTCCAGAGTCGCCGCCAGGTTAAAGGCCGTCAGCAGGCTGGGCACGGTCACGATAAACGTCAGCAGCGATTGTGAAATCTTCGACAGTTCGCTGACGCCTGGATCGACAAACAGGTGATGGACGCCGACCGGGATGGCGAAGATCATCAGCATGAGGAAGGAAACCCGCCCCATCGAGTCGCTGAAGATTTTGACGCCGAGCTGTTTGGGCAGCATGGTGTACCACGAGATATAGGCCGGGATCAGCCAGAAATAGACCAGCGGGTGCCCGAAGAACCAAAACAGGATGCGCGACACCTGCGGGTCGGTGGTCTGCACGAGGCCGAGCGACAGCGGCAGCAGCATCGTCAGCACTTCGATAGCGACGCCGATCGACGCGCTGATCCACATGATGTAATTGGTCAGGGTGGCGAACACCGCCAGCGGCACCGTTTTACCCGGATTGTCCTTGCGCCAGCCCAGGTAGGTCATAAAGACGACGGCGGCAGCAATCCACGAACCGACGATCACCAGCGTCAGCCCCAGGTAGAAGGTCCAGTGCGCCAGCAGCGGCGCGTAGAAGGTATAGAGCACATTGGCC
>JAIOHO010000984.1 GCA_019912905.1 Anaerolineae bacterium | reverse complement strand
CGCCATGCCGCAGCAAAAAGCCCAGATCGAGAAACAGCAGTTCGTCGTCGAAGCCCATCGCCAGGTCGATAATCTCCAGGGCTTTGGTGCTGCCTCGCCAGCCGTCAAATTGAGCTTCCATCGGACGACGTTCGACCACTCGCTCGACCATCTCGCCATTTTCTTCCATGCGTTCCAGCATCCTGCGGCGGCTGTGGGCCTGGCGCGCATGACGTTCGCTGAGATCGGCCTTTGCTTTCTGCTCCCACTCGTGGATCGCTTCCTCGATCTGCTGGATGCGCCGCTGCTGAACGGCGTACATCTGCTGCTGGCGCATGCGGCGCAGTTCGCGCTCGGCGGCGTAGGCGCTGTAATGGCCGACATACGAGGTCAGCCGGCCATCTTCCAGTTCGGCGATATGCGTGACGACTTCATCCAGCAGATAACGGTCATGCGACACGATAACCACCGCGCCCGGGTAATTGGTAATCACCCCCTCCAGACGGCGCTTGGCGTCGAGGTCCAGGTGATTATCCGGCTCATCCAGCAGCAGGACCGAAGGGGAGGCCGCCGCCAATCGGGTCAGCAGCACCAGCTTTTTCTGCCCGCCGCTGAGGGCGACAGTCGGCAGATCATAATCCGCTTCGCTGAAACCCAGGTGTGCCAGCAGTTCGCGCACCCGGCTGGCGTGACGCGGCCCGTCCAGGCGGTCATAGTCCCGCAGGGCACGTTCCTGATTTTCCAGCACCCGCGCCAGTTTGCGTTCGTCGCCATACACCAGCGGGTCGGCCAACTGCGTTTCGAATGTCGCCAGCCGTGCTTCGACCGCGCCCAATTCCGGTGGTGGCACCGACGCCGCTTGCAGCAGTGTCCCGCCCGGCGGAAGTTCGACCAACTGCGGCAGATAACCCACCGTTGTGCCCCTGAGCATCACGATCGAACCGGTATCCGGCACCACTTCCCCGATGATGGCTTTCAACAAGCTCGACTTCCCCGCGCCGTTCGGCCCCACCAGTCCGATTCGGTCGCGATCCCCGATGGCCCAGGTCAGGTCTTCAAAAATGACCCGCCCGGCATGATTCACGGTGACATGATCGACATTGATAATATGCATGATGATCCTTCCTCCAGAATCAAAATCGGCGATGGACATGAACGCCCATCGCCGCAAACATTACAATTCACATT
>JAIOHO010000983.1 GCA_019912905.1 Anaerolineae bacterium | reverse complement strand
GGTGGATGATCTGGACGGCGTGGTCACCCGGCTGCGCGCGATTTACCGCTGATCTTCAGTCCTGCGGCCTGCTGAGGATTTCCTCGGCAGAACGGCGCTCCAGTTCGTGCAGCTTCTGGACCCGGCGGCGAAAGTGCGGCTCGGTGCTGAAGTGTGCGGCCAGAAACGCCGACACGATCTCCTCTGCGACTTTCGGGCCGACGATCTGCGCGCCAATGCACAGCAGGTTCACGTCATCGTGCTCCACACACTGATGGGCCGAGTAAACATCATGACACACCGCGGCGCGAATACCGGGTGTCTTGTTGCCCGCAATGGCAGCACCGACCCCCGTGCCGCATACCAGCAGGCCGCGCTCTGCTTCACCCTGCCGCACCTGATCGCAGACCAACCCGGCGATATCAGGGAAATCGACCGGCTCGGTGCTGTGCGTGCCGTGATCGGTTACGCTGTGTCCCTGCGCCCGCAGCCAATCGATCAGCGGGCCTTTCAGCGGGAACCCGGCGTGATCACCTCCGACTGCAATTTTCATGGTGTTCTCCTGTAACTGAATCGATCAGGATATTCTACCCACCCGACCGGCTGTCGAAAAAAAAAGAGGCCGAGCACATGCCCGACCTCCCGTGACGACCGAATCACTCGCGGCGAAGCTCAGCCGCTGGCTTCTTCCGTCGGCATCATTTCCATGTCCAGCAGTTCGCCCGTGACGGGATCGACGCCGGTCTCGATGGTGCCATCTTTCAGGCCTGCCAGGATTTCTTCCATCGTGGCGGTCACTTCTTCCGGCACGTCCGAATCATGTGCCGGGGCAAAGGTCACGCCGTCGTTTTCCGCCGACAGGACCCGATTGCCGCCGCCGCCGAAGGCTTCCATATCGCCTTCGACCAGCGCTTCAATCGACAGGTAAACGCCCTGATCGACGCGCTTCATGGCGCTGGAGATGAGGTATTCAGCGCCGGGGCTTTCCCCACCGCCGAACGTCGAGAAATACTCGTCCTGGTCCACACCGATGGCGTATACCTCATCGGTCGCCGCGCGCTGGATTGCGCCAGAGCCGGTCTGACCACCCGCGCCGAAGATGACGTCCGCGCCTTCTGCGATCAACTGTTCAGCCGCTTCCGCACCCTGAGCCGGGTCGGTAAAGCTCTGGATAAACACGCTGCGGGCGTCGATGTCAGGGTTGATATACTTCGCGCCCTGCTCGTAACCATTCTGGAACTTGACGACCGCCGGAACCGGGATGCCGTAAACACCGGCAATCACACCGGATTCACTCATCTGGGCTGCCAGCGCGCCTGCCAGGAAACCGGACTGATCTTCGCGGAACTGGACGCCGACCAGATTTTCGGGGGCCATTTCATAGCCCTGATCAACCCCGATGAAATAGACATCCGGGTTCGCTTCGGCAGCCGCCAGAGTCGCGTCTTGCAGCAGGAAACCCACTGTGATGATGGCCCCATATTCCGAGTCGATGCAGCGCTGAATGTTGGGTGCATAATCGGTCGGAGCCGTCGTCTCGATGTAGGTCGATTCCAGGTCGAAGTCCGATGCCGCGGCATCCATGCCCTCGAACGCAAACTGGTTGAACGTGCCGTCGTTGACCTTGCCCACGTCGGTCACCAGGCAGACCGACTCGATGAGGGGTTCCTGAGCAGACACCAGGCTGACAGCCCCCACCAGAACACTAATGATCGCAATCAACAGGAAAGTTTTTCTTACCACGTTTGACAGTCCTCCTTGCTCAATACCACTTTAAAAAACTGTTAAAACTACGCTCACATGATACCGCACGCGTCACAATCTGCAAACAGCCACATTGTTAAGAAAATGGCCGCCAGATTTAGCTAAGTTGACTGGGAAGTGTCGCCATCAGGTCCATCTGAAACAAGCCATCGCCCAGGTATTGGGTGCGGACCCCAAGCTGCTTGATCTGCTGGAGTTGGAGGCCGGAAAACTGTGGCAGGAAGGTGCCATAGACCGCCGGAATATCGACGTAAAGCTGGGGAAGCGCGTCTCGGCTCAAGGCCTGCCAGCGGTCGCGGCTGACCAGGCGGTCGTCTCCGCGCCGTGCGTCGAGCGCCTGTTGAAGGGCCGCGCCGGTCGCCACCACCAGCTGGTCATCGACCGTCCCGATGTGGAGCACTGGTTCCCCATTGACCTGCACGGTCTGGAACTCCAGGCCATCAATCGAAGTCGTCTCTAGCTGGTCGAGTCCTAAGAGCAGCTGCGCCATTTTTGTGGCTCCGTCGAGCGCGGCCTGCGGGTCATCGACCTCGGCGAGCAGCAGCAGGTCGTAGGGCAGGTTAAGCGGCGGCAGCGGGTCGTTGGGGCGCGGCAGCAGCGCGACGGCATAACTGCCGTTCAGGTGCTGAAGCAGATCGTGATCGAAGTCAAAATTGGCCTGCTGGCTGAGCACCCGCAGCAAACCGCC
This sequence comes from Anaerolineae bacterium, assembly GCA_019912905.1. Taxonomy (GTDB): domain Bacteria; phylum Chloroflexota; class Anaerolineae; order Aggregatilineales; family Phototrophicaceae. The sequence continues at coordinate 3,004 of JAIOHO010000983.1, read as the reverse complement.
CACCACCTGTTCGATGTCTGCCGAGTCGGGTATTTTGAGCATGGGGGTCGCTGGAGGGGTGGCCTCGGTAACCGGGAATGCGCCGACTACCTGCCCGGCGAAATTCGCCAACGGCAGAGTCACCAGCAAATCATAAGCCGCGCCCGGCGCATCGGTCCCGCTCTGGACGATCATGGCATTCTGCGGGACCATATCCAGCACCGCACTATGGAATTCCGCAGCCACCGGTTCGGCGGCATACGACCCGGCATACAGGTGCAGCGTCACCTGGACCGAGTTCAAGCGCAGGGTATCGGCCTGCAATGTGAAGCCGATGCCGTCCAGTGCATTGCCAAAGACCAACTGCTCCAGGCTGTGATCTTTGCGATAGGTATCCAGCACGGTGCTGATATTCTGCAAGATCGGCAGGGCCGATTCGCTGCCATCGATGAGGACGCTCAGCGCGCGCAGCACATCTTCCCCGGCCAGATAGCCAGAGGCGATGGCCGTCTGCGGGACGGACCCACCCGCAGCGCGGTAGGCGGCCTGATCGACCAGCCTATCGCCTGTACCCGCCTGCACGTCGAGGATCTGCTTCACGGCCTCGGTCGGGCCAAACAGCACCGCCTGGGGGGTGAAGACTATCGTCGTCTTATCGGCCAGGTAAAGCGTATGGCCGCGATAGGTATCGCGCTTCAGGATGTCCTGTTGATCGAGGATGCGGTTAAAATTGCTGGCGGATTGCAGCACGTCACGCGTTGGCAGAAGCACCACACGATCGTCGGTTTGCAGGTTGCGCCCCAACGTGGGATAGGCCAGGATAATTTCGCTGCCGAGCCAGGGGAGAATGTCCTGGGCAAAGCTGGCGTCTTCGATGTCCAGGTCCGCCAGCGGAATCACCGCGCCCAGGTCGTTCAGCGCCTGGAAGTCCACGCGCTGCGGCTGCAAAAACGACGCGGCAAATGTGGCGACGTTCAGGGCCGTCAGCGTTTCGCCGTTGTCGCGCACCTGAAGGCGGATATACCCGGCGAAATCCGCCGGAATCCATGTGAGCAAATCGACCTTCTCCTGCGCGGCGACCGGCCCCAGCGACACCAGACAGAAGATAAGTCCCAGTAATCTCCGCAAAGCCCATTTCGACATCGCCGAACGCTCCTGATCTGATGCATCGCTAGGCATACTTTAATCGAGTGCCTGACTACAAAGCAATCCCCACGCCCGGAGACTTATGAAACGCCAATGTGTTTACACGCCCACATCCCGGCGCTGGAAGCTCCACACGGCTGCCCCCATCAGTAGCAGCGAAACCAGCAGCAAACCCCAGACATGTCCCCAATTGAGTCCGCTCTGAACGATGCCGTTGACGTCGAAGTAGCTGAAAAATGAGATCGCGCGGAACAGGGCGGAGACGCCGCCCGTCACCATCGCGGCAATCGTGCTGAGGGCGTAGCTGCCCAGCACAAAGCCGGTCACGATGCCCAGGGCAATCGAGCGGCGGCCCAACAGCGCGCCCACGCACACGGTAAAGGCCAGCACCAGCAGCAGCATCGGGATCAGATTGACCAGCGCGTCGCCGATGACCGTCATGTCGAGCACGATGCCCGTCAACTGGACCCCGGCCCACAAACCGGCGTAAACGATCAGGCCGATCACCAGCAGTGTCAGCGCATAAGCCCCGAATTTTTCCAGCACCACCCGCCAGCGGGCCACCGGCAAACTGAGCAGCACATCGAGGATGCCCTCCTCCTCTTCGTTGGCGGTCACGCGCATGCCCATCACGACCGGATAGGCCGCGAACAGCAGCACGAATTTGCTGAAAAACGCGACGGTGATGATGCCTTCGGGCGTTGCCAGCGCAGTCAGGTTTTCATCCAGCCCCGCCGCAGCCAGGATCACCGGCGGCAGATTTTTGACGACCTCGGTGAGCTGGATGGCATCGAACAGCGGGACGAGCCAGGCCGCAATGAAGGCCATCAGGCCCAGGCCGCCGCCCCAGTAGAGCATCGGCCACCATGTCCGGCGCAGCGTGTCCCTGAAAATTACCCCGGTCATCGTTTGACCTCCTTGAACCGCCCTTCTGCGCGGCAGCTTTCGATTGAATCAGACGCCGATGTCGCGGCGCTCGAAAAACCACAGGGCCGCCGCCATGAGGACAGACGCCGCCGCCAGCAGCACCAGCACATGCCCGGCGTTCAGGCCGTCGATGATGACTTCCTGACTGTCATAGTAGGTGAAAAACGAAAGCAGACTCAGCGCGTCGATGACGGCATGGCTGGCTGCCCGTGCGATAAAATCCAGAAAATAGCTGGCGATGATGACGGCGACGGCGATCAGCAGCGCCTGATTCCGACCGCGAACAATCACCGCAGCGCAGGCCGTGAGCGCCATCAGCAGCAGCGTCGTGGGCAGCATGTTGATCGCGCCGACGAGCAGCTTGCCAGAATCAATCGCCAGAGCGGTGGTCGCGCTGCCGGCGATCAGCCCCACCAGCCCGGCGGCGATAATGACGACCGTCATCAGCCCGAAGGCGGCGAAGCGTTCGATCATCACGCGCCAGCGGGCCACGGGCAGACTGAGCAGCACATCCAGAATCCCGGCTTCCTCTTCATCGGCCGTGATGTGGGTGCCGACCAGCACGGCATAGACGGCCATAATCAGGATGGTTAGGGTGAAATAGCCGAAACCGATGAAGCCCTCCGGCGTGGTCAGCGCCGCCGCGTCCTGCGCGCCGAACATCTGAAGCAGCGCCGGTGGCATCGTTTTGAGCAGTTCGGCATACTGCTTGAGCGCATCGACATCCGGCAGGACGGTCAGGATATAATAGCCCATGATCGCCAGACCCAGGCCAAAATAGATTATCAGCCGCCAGTTGCGGTGCAGCGTTTCGATAAACAGCGTCCCGGCCATCAGTGTGCCGCCTTCTGATTGCCGTAGAATGCCAGGAAGATCTCCTCCAGCGAGGGTTCCTGCACGCGCAGATCAATGACGTAGCAGTCGTTGAGGACGCGCAGCAGCGGGTCGAAAT
>JAIOHO010000982.1 GCA_019912905.1 Anaerolineae bacterium | reverse complement strand
GCAAGAGTGTCATTCCCAGCGAGGCCCACGCCAAGATCACCTGCCGCCTGGTGCCCGATCAATCGCCAGATGACATTCGCGATAAGGTCATCCAGCATCTACAAGCGTATCTGCCGTCCGGCGTGACGATCGACATTATGCCTGACGCCCATGGCGCGCGGCCCTATCGCATCCCTGCCGATCACCCCGGTCTGACCATCGCGGCGCAGGCGCTGCGGGACGTCTATCAGAAATCGCCGTTTATGGTGCGCATGGGGGGCACGCTGCCGGTCAGCGAGTTATTCAAGCGCGACCTGAATCTGGAGACGGTCTTTTTCTCGTTCTCCACCGCCGACGAGGATTTTCACGCGCCGAATGAATTCTTTCGCGTTCATCGGCTGTACGAAGGCATCGAGGCGTGGATGCGATACTGGGAACTGCTGGCCCAACGCTAAACCATGAGGCCCCGCTACTGGGGCCTCTATGCCTATGAGGTTCCGAAACTCAAGCCGAGATCGTTCAGCCACTGCCGGTAAGCAATCGAGGTGCGATCGGAACGCAGGTGCAGTTCCGCCTGCAAATCGAGCGGCAGCAGTTCGGGCCGCTGCGATTCGACCACCGGGACATCCTGGCCGAAAATCGTATCCTGAAAGCCCCGGATTTCGTCGTCGCTCATGCCCTGGACGTCATTCATGTTGACGTACATCCAACCGATGCTTTCCAGTTCGCTGACCGGCGTTACGGCGAAGTAAATTGAGAACGCCAGGTCGCCCGACGTCTTGATGAGATAGGCCGTGAGGGGACGATAGACTTTGTAGGTATAGGTCACATCGCGGCCAACCCCGCTGCCATCCGCATTTGGCTGGTAAACGCTTATGTCGGTCGCCACCACACCCTCAGCCGTGCGTTCGACTTCATAGTCTTTGATCTCGGGGTAATCCTCATCCCCCAGATAGCCGCCGTGCACATATGGAAAATGAGCCACATCGAGGAAGTTTTCGATGATGCGCGGTCCGCTGGCGTGGGCGTAATACGGCCCGCAGTGGACGTTGTGGAAACCGGAATCATCCCACTCGGCAAAAGCAGGTAGGTCCTGCGCGGGTTCGCCCAGACACACCCATACCCAGCCGTAGCGCTCGGTCACCGCATACTGGATGGTACGCGCTTTGGTCGGCGGCACCTGTTCGGGATGGGCTGGGATGCGCACGCAGCGGCCTTCCGCATTGTACGTCCAGCCATGATAGGCGCATTGCAGCGTCTCGCCGCAGATCGTGCCCAGCGACAGCCGTGCACCGCGATGCACGCACAGGTCTTTCCAGGCCATCACCCGCTCACCCAGCCTCCACAGCACCAGATCTTCATCCAGCAGCCGAAAGCGTGTCACTTCCCCTTCGGCCAGATCCGCCGAACGTGCGATCACATGCCAGTCATTCACCAGCACCGGATCGTCGATCATGAACAGCTCCTTCCAAATCGCATGGATCGTCCTAGCGACCTGATTGAACTGTGCGGTGCGCTATTTTGCAAGAGGAATTCCTGCCAATTCTGTCCGTCGCAGTTCGTGCAATCACGCATGCTGCCGTTCCAGAACGGCCAATCCGTAAGCGTCGAGCTGAATGCTGCGGCCTGCATCCGCTCCGGTGACTTTGTCCACATAGCCTGCACCGTCAAGCATGACCTGCTGCACCTCCGGCGTGAAGTTCATCACGAACAGATAATCGCGGTCGCCATCGGTGCGCAGCTGCGCGGTCACACCCTGCGGCAGGTCGCTGTTCAGCACTTTGCGCAGGCCGAGATCGGCCACCAACTGCCCGTAGAAATCACCCAGAAAAGTGTCGCCGCCGCGGAAGGCAATGTAATAGGCCTGCCCCTGCCCAAACGCGTTCAGGGTCAGCGCCGGCATCCCGGCATAAAAATCGGTCTGATACGTCGCCAGCACCGAAGCCGTTTCCGCATGAGCCAGCGCACACAGCTCCCGCGCCTCGTAGTCGCCGCTTAAACCAAGCGGATTCCCTGAGGAAGGGGCCACCTGATTGCGATCGGTATCCAGCAGCGCATCAATTTCTTCTTCCCACACGCCGAGCACCGGGCGCAGCGGGCCGGGAAAACCGCCCAGGAAGCACAGATCGTTTTCATCGACGATGCCCGACCAGTAGGTCGCCACGAACGTCCCACCCGCGCGCACGTATTCGGTGACCCGTTCAGCCACGCCGGGACGCAGCATATACAGCATCGGCGCAATCACCAGCTTGTAGCGCGACAGATCCTGCTCCATGTCGATCACATCGACGGGGACGCCAAGCTGCCAGAACGGGAGGTAATGCTGCTGGCAGTCACTGAGATAACCTTTGTCGCCCTGCCGCAGCCCTTTCGCGTCGGCCAGCGCCCAGGCGTTCTCCCAATCATAGATCACAGCAACCTCGGCGGGGACCGTCGTGCCAACCACATCGTCCAGTTTTTCCAGGATTTCGCCCACGTCGGCGACATCACGGAACACACGCGTATGCTCGTGTCCGGCGTGATCGACCACCGCACCGTGCAGCTTTTCGCTCGATCCGCGGCTCTTGCGCCACTGGAAATACTGGACCGTGTCCGACCCGTGCGCCACCGCCTGGAGCGAGGACAACACGTGCATACCGGGTCGCTTCAGTTTAGCCACCGTCATCCAATTGGTCATGCTCGGCGTACTTTCCATCAGCATGAAGGGCTGGCCCCCTTTCAGGCTGCGGTTGATGTCGTGCACAAAGCCAATTTTCGCGCCCAGTTCCCAGTCGCTCTCAAACTGATGCCAGCGCGGATAACTATCCCAGGACACCACATCCAGTTCGGGCGCAAGCCGCCAGTAATTCAGGCCCGGATAAGTGCCCATCAGATTGGTCGTCACCGGAACCTGCGGTGTAATCGCCTTGAGCGGCGCAATTTCGTGTTTCATAAAATCGACGGTCTGGTCGGTGACGAAGCGCTTCCAGTCCAGATTCTGCCCGTGAACCAGATCTTCGCCGATAGGACTGGGCGATTCGATCTGCGACCAATCGGTATAGGTGTGACTCCAGAATGCCGTCCACCATGCCTGATTGAGCGCCTCCAGCGTGCCATATTTGCGCTTCAGCCAGGTGCGGAAGGCGTCCTGGCACAGGTCGCAGTGGCATTCGCCGCCGTATTCGTTGGAAAGATGCCACATCAGCAGCGCCGGGTGATCTTTATACCGCTCAGCCAGTTGGGTGTTGATGAGGTGGACTTTTTCGCGGTACACGGGGGAGGTCATGCAGTGGTTGTGGCGTTTGCCGTGCAGATTGCGCCTGCGATCCGGCCCGACGCGCAGCACTTCGGGATATTTCTGCGACATCCAGGCAGGCCGCGCACCGCTGGGGGTCGCCAATACCGCGTAGGCATCATTTTCAGCCAGCATATCCAGCACCCGGTCCAGCCAGCCGAAATCGAATTGGCCTTCCGCGGGTTCCATCCGCACCCAGGAAAAAATACCCACCGACATCACGTTGCAGTGCGCCAGCTTCATCAGGCGCATATCTTCGACCCAGACGTCTTCGGGCCACTGGTCGGGGTTGTAATCGCCGCCGTGCCACAGGTGGGGAAAGCGCGGGTTGAGGGGAGGATAACGATTGCTCATCGGAGCATTCTCCAGTTTTGGGGAAACCAGTAAGGAAACTTGCGAAAGGGTGCAGCGCACGTGGGCACCCCATTTTCACCAACAGAACGCACAGGGGCGATTTCAGACTCGGCCAGGCGAACCTCATCCGAGAACGATCATCGGCAGGCCAGTGAGCAACACCTCAGCAGCGCCGGACACAGATTACACAATCGCCCTGGATGCCGTTTGACTACCCTTCGGTGTCGTCCGCGGATTCGGGATCATCGAACAACCGGCGCAGTTCCTGCTCCCAGACGTCGTCCAGGGGATCGAAAGTGACTTCTGTGAAGTCTTCCTCCAGGCGCGCCAGATATTCGCGCACGCCAAGCTGCGGCGCACCGCTGTCCAGTTCGTCTACTTTCGAATCCACCACCTGAATCAGCCGTTCGCTCTTGCGCTCCAGGTCAGCCAGGTTGAAGCTGGTCTTGAGCATAAAGTTCACCCGGCGCATGATGCCCAGCCAGGCCATAAAATCATTCTCGATCCGAATGCTATTGCCCGCCTGGGCCAGCGACGAAAAGTCATACGTCGGCACCATGGCATACATCCCGACATATTCCATATTCTGCTCACCTGCGCGGCGGCAGATATACGACCCGATGCTGGCCCCGCCGTGATAATCGGAAAAGCTGACGGCCAGCGCAGCGAGTTCATCTTTCAAGCGCGGCAAACTGTAATTGCCGGAAATCATCCGTTCCTTGTTATAGGGCAGCTCCCCGTAAACGCCGCCAAAGGCCACGATCCGCTCAACCTTCAAGCGCCGCGCGGCCTCCAGCAGCGCGCTCGTGTAACGCTCAATATCGAGATGTGGCTCGTCCCCCAGAAAGATCACCACGCCGCGCTCACTGTCGCCGGTATAATACAATTCGTTGCGCTGCGTATCCAACGCCTGGGGATACCCCTGGTCGAACTTGACCACAGGGCGAACCAGATCATGCGTGCCCGGTATCTGGAAAATATAAAAGCCGTCTGGACTGATCTGACCAATCTTACGCGCGTCCGTCTGCTGGATGAGGTAATGCGGCAAGCCCGACGACGCCGAACCCGCGTCCGCCCACTGCCGCCAGCCTGCGAGCATGTAGATGTGGCGCGCCTCCGGTCGTTCCCAGATCTCGACTGCATCAGGCATGGATTACGCCTCCAATCCATCATAGAAATCATCGAAGCAGCTAACCTCTAGCCAGAGTATACCGCAGTCAGATTCGCAGCCCCATAATGTTCAACACGGAATCCCCTATCCCCTGTCATCGATTCGAGGGAGCCGTCAAGATCGAAATTGCAGCCATATGCCAAGCGACTGCCGTATAGGGCTGTGTCCCACAGATTTGGAGGACGCGCAATTGAAAGAAAGTCAATCTGTTGTCGGCTGACCGTTAAGAGCCTGCCCGAACATTGTACGCCTGGGACTCTCGGATGCTCCTGCTCAGGCCCCGGTCGAACCCTGGAATCGAGCTTTAATCGGGCAGTCCTTCCATCTCCAGATAATCCGTCAGGATGATGTCTTCAGCGGGCACGCCCATAATCCCCAGCATCTGCTGAATGCGATAGGCTTTGTTCTCGGCATCCATCGCCGACCAGGTCCGGCTCTTGATCTCGATGAACGTATCCGGGGCCTCCGGCCTCAGGACCTGATCGACATTCAGGTAGAACAGGACGCCCTGATAGTGAAGGTGCCAGCGGCGGCGGTCCTTTTGCAGCTCGCGCTCGGCCACCGGCTGAAAATATTCGCGGTAGAACCGCAGCGGGCGGTCCGCCGGGGCGATAAAGCGTGAATGCGAGAGCAAAACCGACGAGTGGAAGGTATTCTCCTTGGTCGGCATGGTCAGCGTGAGGCGGCTGCGCACCGCCTGGGCCTCGCCTTTGTCATCAAGGAGGTCATCCTCCCGATAGCGCAGGCGGCCTACCTCGGCCCGGTCGAACTCGAAATAGGTATCGTACTGCCGGTAGTGATTCATCTTGAGGATCTGGACATCGGGATGACTGAGCAGGCGCTCCAGTCCGGACGCATCGCGCAGGATAGCCTTGGTTTGCACCTCGAAACTTTCGCCGCGCTCCATGCCCTGGGTGACCGCCAGAAGCTTGCTGAAGATGTCGCCTTCATGAGCCGCCAGGAATACGTCAATTTTGACGGCGTAGTCACGCGCACGCTGCTTCAGCGCCTCTTCATCCAGAGTCAGCAGTTCCCGGTCGCGCATCAACCAGCGTCCATGGCACATCACGTGGGCCACGTCGGTGCTCTTGCTGGCGTACACGATTTCAGAATAGACTGCATTCGGGTCGCGCCGGAAACGGGGGGAATTGTGCGCGCCGTCACAGTCCATCATGACGATATCCGCCAGCTTGCCCGGTTCCAGACTGCCGGTGACGTCGCCCAGGTAAAGCGCCTCCGCACCCTGCCGAGTCGCCATCAGCAGCGCTTGCCGGGCGGGCAGCGCAGTCGGGTCATTGGCCGCGGTTTTCGCCAGAATAGCCGCCAGACGGATTTCCTCAATCATATCCAGATCGTTGTTGCTGGCCGGGCCATCCGTACCAATTCCGACCGTCACATCGAATTTCAGCATGTCCGTGACGGGCGCAATGCCGCTTGCCAGCTTGAGATTGCTGGTCGGGCAGTGAGCGACGGTGCAGTTGTGTTCGCGCAGGGTATGCATTTCCGAAATCTTGATGTGGACACAGTGCGCCGCCAGTACCTTCGCATCGAGCAGTCCCACCGAGTTCACATAGTCCACCACGCGCTGGTCGCGCTCTTGCAGGCTGTCATCGACCTCCTGGCGCGTTTCGGCAATATGGATCAGGACGGGCACATCATATTCAATCGCCAGGGCCGCGCTTTGCCGCAGCAGGTCCTCGGTGCTGGAATAGGGCGCATGCGGCGCAACCGCCGGGGTAATCAGCGGGTGACCGCGCCAGGTCTCGATAAATTGGCGGGCATAAGCCAGGCTGTCTTCGTAGCTATCGGCGTCCGGCGCAGGGAATTTGAGGATCGTCTGTCCTAATACGCCGCGCATCCCGGCGTCGGCGGTCGCCTGGGCAATCTCCGCCTCGTAATAATACATATCGGCAAAGCTGGTGATGCCGCTGCGAATCTGCTCGGCACAGGCCAACTGCGCCCCCAACCGGCAGAATTCCGGGCTGACGAACTCGCGCTCGGTCGGCATCATATAGCCCATCAGCCATACATCCAACCGCCGGTCATCGGCCAGGCCGCGCAGCAGAGTCATCGGCACATGCGTGTGAGCATTCACCAGTCCGGGCATCACATACTGGCCGGAACAATCCACCACTTCATGCGCCGTATACTGAGCGGTGAGAGCCTCGCGTTCGCCCACCGCCACGATTTCGGAACCCCGAATAGCCACAGCCCCGTCGAAGATGAGGGTGAAGGCGGCGTCCATGCTAATGACGATGCCACCACTGAGAAGAATATCAACCTGTTCCATAATTCCCTCCTGACATCCGCCGGGAAATTTGCAGTATTATAACGCCGTTGTACACTTTGTCTATCGACTTCACACCGGAAGCACACATGCTGAGGCGTCTCCAATTATCCCACCTGTATGTCCTCGAAGCCGGTCTGATCGGCATTTTTTTCGTTCAGTCGCTGCGACTGCTGATCGGTCTGGCCTACAGCCAGGTCGCCAGCGGTGAATTGGTCAGCGTGCTCGACCCGGCAGCGTTGAACCCTGCCTTACCCGGCATCGTCCAGCCCACTGAGGTCAGCAGCGCCATCAGCTTCCTCATGTATATGCTGGCCCTGCCCCTGCTGACTCTGCTGCTGGGGCGTGTCCGCTGGCTGATTGTCTTGGCCGTCGTCCTGGCAGCCGGAGGACGCGCGCTGCTGGCTACCGAGTCGATTGGCAGCATCTACGCGGCGGCGCTGGTGGTGGGCGGCAGCCTGCTGTACATCGCGCTGATGATCCGCCACCGCGCCCAGATTCTGCCTTACCTGTTCGTCCTCGGTTTCGGTGCCGACCAGCTTTTCCGCGCCGCCGGGAACACCCTCGATCCCTCCTGGTCACCGGCCTATGGGACCATCCAGGCTGTGCTGTCGATTGCGGCTATCGCGCTGAGCCTGATCACCGTCTACCGGGGGCGGCCCGGGGAGTCCGAAATCGCGCCGGATCACGGGTCCCTGCCCTTCTGGGGCGGGCTGGGCCTGGCCGGGCTGCTGTTTCTGGAAATCACCCTGCTGGCCCTGCCGAATGCGGTCGCAGGCCGTGCCGGGGTCGATTACACCACCTTTGTGCCGCTGATCGCCGCCGCCACGCTCCTGCCGCTGGTGCCGACCATCCGCAGCCAGATGAGAGCCTTCATCAGCGCGTTTGACGGCAGTGTGCGCGGCTGGCTGTGGATGCTGATGATCGTGCTGTTGATGGTGTTCGGCGTGCGCTTCCGGGGGATCATCGCGGGGGCGGCCCTGGTGGCTGCTCAATTCACGGTTAGCCTGCTATGGTGGTGGCTGGTGCGTCCCCGAACCGAGCGCGAACGCAGCTTCACCGGCCTGTGGCTGGTCGTCAGCATCTTCGTTTTCGCTCTCCTGCTGGCGGGCGACATTTTCACTTATGAATATGCCTTCGTGCGCAACCTCGCCACGCCCTTCGAACCGCTCAACACGCTGGTGCCTTCGCTGCTGCGCGGTTTTCGCGGCATGGGGCTGGCACTGCTGCTGCTGGGCGTCTTCCTGGCGGCGCTGCCGATGACCCAGACTCACCGGCGCATTCCCTGGGTCGGCGGCCCGGCCTGGCAGTCGGTCCTGGGTCTGCTGCTGGTTATCCTCGCCAGCGTGGGCACAGCCGCCGCCGGGCGTCCGCCGCTCATTGCGGGTGTCCGCGATGTGGGCGTCATCCGGCTCGGCACCTATAATCTTCACGCGGGCTTCAACGAGTTCTTCCATTACGATCTGGAAGAACTGGCACGCACCATCGAACTCAGCGGAGCCGATGTCGTACTGCTGCAAGAAGTCGAAGCGGGGCGGACGACCAGCTACGGGGTCGATCAGGCGCTGTGGCTGGCACGCCGCCTGGGAATGGACCGGCGTTTCTACCCGACCAATGAGGGTTTACAGGGGCTGGCCGTCTTATCGCGAGTCGAAATCGTCTTCGACGAGGGAACTCTGCTCACCAGCACCGGCAATCAGACCGGCCTCCAGCGCGTTCAGGTGAGGCCAGATGCCGGAGTCGTCACCCTGTACAACACCTGGCTGGGATTGCTGCTCGCCTCACCCACTGCTCCGACCATCGAGGAACAGGAGCAGGATCAGCAGCAGCAGCTCAATGAGATTTTCAACATCCTGACAGCCGATCACCCCAACGGCAATTTCGGGCGGCTGATCGTGGGCGGCACATTCAACAACACACCGACTTCTCCCCTCATTCAGAAGATGCGCGACGCCGGGTTCCGCGACCCCTTTGCCGGGCAGCCACCGGTCCGGTCGATTACACTGGACCGGGCCAATCTACAGGCGCGGGTGGATTATCTGTGGCTGCGTCCGCCGCTTCAGGAAATCAGCGCAGGGGTTATGGATAATCGGGGGTCCGACCACCGCATGGCCGTGATCGAATTACAGATCGCCAGCCGGTGACGTAAGCTGCACCGTCAACTCGCCGGCTTCCAGCAATTTCAGGACGTTACGCGCCGCAGATTGGGCCGCCAATTGTTTGCTGCGTCCCTGCCCGTGCCCAACGACCTGATCGCCAATGATGACTTCGACCGTGAATTCCTTTTCATGATCCGGCCCTTCTTCGTCGGTGACGACGTAAATCGGTGTCACCGTATGCACGGCCTGGCTCCATTCTTGCAGCTTACTGCGGGCGTCGATGTGCAGCCCTTCGGCCAGGATGTAATCGACCATCGGCATCAGCAGCGGCACCACAAACGCGGCGGCAGTTTCCAGCCCCTGGTCGAGGTACAGCGCGCCCAACAGCGCTTCAAAGGCATCACACAGCAGGTTGCGCCGCTGGCGACCTCCGGTTAATTCTTCGCCCCGCCCCATGCGCAGCACTTCGCCAAGTTGCAGGTTGGCGGCGACATCGGCCAGCGTATCCGTTCGTACCAGCGCGGCGCGCAGTCGCGTCAGGTCGCCTTCGGGCATCTCCGGGAAACGCGCAAACAGAACGCGGGTGATAACAAAATCCAGCACGGCATCACCCAGAAATTCGAGCCGTTCATTGTCGCGCAGGCCGCTGTCTTCCTGCTCGTTCAGGAATGAACGGTGAGTCAGCGCCTGTTCGAGCAGGCCCTGGTCGTGAAAATGAAGGTCATGCTGCTGTTGAAGCTGCTGTAGATCCATGATAGGCAAGAGCTGTTCCAAACTTCGTTAAGCGAGGGGGTTGTGGGTAATCACGGCAATCGACCACATCGGCCAATGGCGATCCCATAAACCAGTGTAATCGAAGAACTCGCGAATCGCCATACTCGGCTAATGCGGCAGTTCAGCCTGAGTTTCAGGGATGTCCCCATTCCGCGCCGCTAGAAGCGCGACACAATCAACGAGACGTTATGCCCGCCAAAGCCAAACGAATTGCTCATGACATATTTCATGGACAGCTCGCGGGCCACGTTGGGAACGTAATCGAGGTCGCATTCCGGGTCCGGCTCTGTCAGGTTGATGGTCGGCGGCGCAACCTGATCGCGCAGCGCCAGAATCGAAAAGATCGCCTCCAGTGCCGCCGTCGCGCCCATCCCATGACCGGTCATACTTTTGGTTGAGCTGATGGGCACATGATAGGCCTGTTCGCCAAACGCCCGTTTGACCGCAATCGTCTCCATCACATCATTCAGCGCTGTAGCGGTGCCATGCGCGTTGATGTAATGAATATCCGACGGGTTCAGCCCGGCGTCATGCAGCGCCTGCTGGATAGCCTTGCTCGCGCCTTTGCCTTCGGGATCTGGTGCGGTGGGATGAAAGGCGTCCGAAGTCGAGCCATAGCCAACGATTTCCGCCAGGATATGCGCGCCCCGTGCCTGGGCATGTTCCAGATCCTCCAGCACCAGCACTCCGGCCCCTTCTCCAAATACCAGGCCCGTGCGATTTTTATCGAATGGGCTGGCTGCGCCCTGGGGATCGTCGTTCTGGCGGGAGCAGGCCCCTACCCGGTCGAACGCCGCCACGCCAATCGGGATAATCGGAGCTTCGCCACAGCCTGCCAGCGCCTGGTCGATGCGCCCGATGCGGATCAGATCAAACGCATGGCCGATGCAGTCCGCACCGGTCGCGCAGGCTGAGATGGGCGTGTAGGAGGGTCCAGTCACGCCAAATTCGATACTGACCATATCGCTGCCGCCATTCACCATCAGCATCGGAATGCCAAAGGGTGTAATGCGGCGCGGGTCGCCGGTGTCGATCAGCAGCTTGGCCTGCTCGAAGTAGCTCTCCACCCCGCCGACCGATGCCGCCACAAACACCCCGCTGCGGTCCCGGTTCTCATCGGTGATTTCCAGGCCGGACTGCGTCATCGCTTCCCGTGCAGCCGGCAGAATAAACTGCTGGTAG
>JAIOHO010000981.1 GCA_019912905.1 Anaerolineae bacterium | reverse complement strand
CTCCCTCAGGGCGAAGGGGAGAAAAGCGGTTTTTGAAGTCCCTCGCCATGAGGGAGAGGGATTTAGGGTGAGGGCTTGAGCAAATTCCATACCGGTTATACGTCCTTGGCAGTCAAGGCTGGTTTTGATGCGATTGCCCTGCGCACGTCAATTGTCAATTGCGCCGTTCGCCTGTACAACAGAGTCACAAGGAGGCGCACACATGAAACGACTGCTCTTTCCCCTGGTCAATGCCCTGGTGCTGGCGGCCTTTTTCGGCGTCGTCGGCTACTACCTGTTCGACCCGCTGCGCTGGCTGCTGCTGGGCGCGGCAGCCGGGTTGGGTGTCGGGCTGCTGGCGGATGTCCTCAGCCGGCGCATCAGCCCCTGGTTTTACCGCCGCCGCGTGACCCTGGTCGTCCTGCTGGAAATTCCGCTGATGATCTTCGTCGTCGGGCCGTACCTGATGGCCTATGCCATGACTCAGCCTTTGAACACACCCGTCACCGGTTGGTCGCCTGCCGATTTTGGCGCGGATTACCGCGACGTGCGTATCCCGGCGGCGGATGGCGTGACACTGGCAGGCTGGTTCATCCCCCCGGCCAATCCGCCCGGCCCGGTGGTGCTGGTGCTGCATGGTTCAGCCGCTAACCGGCAGCAGTCCCGCTGGCACATCGAGCAGTTGGCCGAAGCAGGCTACGGCGTGCTGGCTTACGATCAGCGGGCGCTGGGCGAAAGCACCGGCAGCCAGCAGTCCGGCGGCTGGCTCGACGCGCGCGATGTCCCCTCTGTGGTGGATTTCCTCACCGACCAGCCCGAAGCCGACCCAGACCGCATCGGCGCGGTCGGCCTATCACTGGGCGCGCATATCCTGATCTTCGCCGGGCCGGATGAGCCGCGCATCGGGGCGTTCTGGCTGGATGGGGCCGGGATTGGCAGCATGGCCGACCTGCCCGAGGCTGAGACCTTCGCCGAGCAGTTCGCCACGGTAGTGAACCGGCAGATTGAATGGGGGCTGAAACTACGCCTGGGGATCGAATCGCCGTCGCCCTTCCGCACGCTCATTCCCCGGCTGGCACCGCGTCCTACGGTCATGATCGTCGCCGGGCTGGACCCGCTCGAACGGCGCGCCAACCTGCCCTACGTCGCGGCGCTGGGGGAAAACGGCGAGCAGTGGGTCATCGAAAACGCGACGCACGTCGGCGGCCCGGTCGCCATCCCTGACGAATATACGCAGCGGATGCTCCGCTTCTTCGAGACCGCGCTGGCCTGAGACCAACTCGTCCGGCCCCGACGAATGGGGTATGCTTGCAGCAGTTTGAGCAACTGCACTTTAGGAGCAATCTTCATGAAACTCGTTACCCTTCACCCCGACCTGCGGCTGGGCATCCAAACCGATGCCGGGATCATCGACGTGGCGGCTGCCGGTCACAGCGCGGCCCCGACCACGATCGACGCTTTACTGGCCGACAGCGACAGCGGACTGGCTGCCCTGCGCGAATTGGCGGTGAGCGCCCCAGCCTCGGCGCTGCTGGCCGCAAATGGTGTGAGCTTCGGCCCCTGCGTGCCCAATCCGGGCAAGATCCTGTGCGTCGGCCTGAATTATGCCCGTCATGCCGCCGAATCCGGCGCGGCGACCCCGGCAACGCCGGTCCTGTTTTCCAAGTTCAACAACACGATTGCCGGACCGGGCGATTCAATCCCCCTGCCCACCAGCGCCGAGCAGTACGATTACGAGGTCGAGCTGGTGGTCGTCATGGGCAAACGCGCCCGCGACGTGAGTGTCGAGGCGGCGCTGGGCACTGTGTTCGGCTACTGCACCGGCAACGACGTCAGCGCGCGCGACTTGCAGATGCGCACCAGCCAATGGCTGCTGGGCAAGACGCTCGATAAGTTCATGCCCATCGGCCCCTATCTGGTCACGGCGGACGAAGTCGGCGACCCGCAGGCCCTGGACCTCAAATGCTGGCTGAATGGCGAGCTGTGCCAGAACTCCAACACGTCGGACATGATTTTTTCGGTCGCGGAGATCATCAGCTACACCAGCCGCTACATGACCCTGGAAGCGGGCGACATCATCTCGACCGGCACACCCTCCGGCGTGATTCTGGGCATGAACCCCAAGGTGTGGATGAAGCCGGGCGATGAAGTCACCGTCGAAGTCGAGAAGCTCGGCAAGATGAGCAACAAGCTGACCCGCTGATCTACAGCCGGATTCTCAAGGCTAATTTCGTGGGTAGAGACACGACATGTCGTGTCTCTACAGGCGAAGATCGGGCGTTCCGGTTTCGCCTAATCGCCATGTGAAAGATCAGCCGGGTGAAAAGGAGGTGCAGCCGATGCACAATGCCAGCGGCACGGTGAAAGCCTGGAGTGTGACCCGCGATCTGGCGGAGGCACAGAAGACTCAGGTCTTTTCCGGTGGAGCCTACAACATCCTCAATGCTGGGGTCAACCTGCTGCGCAATGCCGAACGCGACGCCATCAACGATTGGCTGACCCGGTAGGGCATCATCTTCTTCGACCCTCAGATTCACCCGGATACGCATGGCCGGGAGTATGATTTTTCCAGCGACTACCGGCTGGAGATGGCGGCGCGAGCCGCTGCCGGAATCAACCTGTACGAAATTTCGCCGCGCACCCTGGGCGGCATCTCCAGCCTGGAAATCGCCTCCGACCCGTTCCGCGATCAGGAACCGATGGTCATTTATTTCTCCGATGGCGACCCGGCCCGCGACGAGGTCCCGGCCCATTTACCGCAGGGTTATCCGCTGTTTCAGCCGCACGCCATCCACGAGAGCGAACGCGCCATGCACGCGCATTATCAGGAGTTCATCAAAAACGCCAACCACATGCGCAAATACCTGATGAGTTTCGCCCGTGAAATGGATACGCTGACCGTCAATTTCAGCGATCAGATCCACGAAGGGGACGTGGTCATTACACCGGAGCGCCTGCACGCGGCAGAGTTATTCCGGGCGGTCGTGCAGGCAGCCTCACGCCAGCGCACTACGTCACCTTCACCGGGGGCGGTTCGCCCGCGACGAGAAGGGCAACCCCCTGTTCATGATTCCCGTCGATCCGCCAGAGATTCAGATGCTGGCCCTGCTCGATCAGTATGTGGATGAAGGCAACGCGCTGCGGCGGTCGATCGCGGAACTGGTGGGAGTCACGGTGTTTACCCGCGTAGTCTATACCCAGCGATCGGCGATCATGGCGCTGGATGAAGTCCTGCGCGCCAGCCAGATTCTGGGCTGACCCTATTCACATGCGGCGGTCCGGTCCAAGTGGTTTGCCAGACGACCCGGAAAAGGGCTATGATCGTGGCGTGTGATTCCAGATCAACCACGAGGACGCCCGCTCATGACTCAGATCACTGCCGAAACACTCGCCAAACTCGCCACGTTTGATACCCCGACTATCTGCAACCTGGTCGAATTGTTCGAGGTACGCCCGCGCAATGTCGGATTTATGGATAGAACCATCAAAGCTGCCTACCCGGAACTGCCGCCGATGGTGGGCTTTGCCGCCACGGTCACCTGCCGCACCAGCTTCGATGCCAAAATCGGGAAAGCCTACGCCATCGACGATCAGGCGGCGCGCTTTGGCGAACTGTCCGGCCCGCCGGTCGTCGTCTTTCAGGACCTGGATAATCCGCCGCTGGCCGCCACCTTTGGCGAAATCATGTGCACCACCTATAAAACCTTCGGTGCGGTCGGGCTGATCACCAACGGCCCGGGCCGCGACCTGGATCAGGTGCATGCCATCCAGTTCCCGGTATTTACCGACGGCGCAGCCTGCGCGCACGGCTACATCCGCATGTTCGATTTTCATATCCCGGTGCAGGTGGGCGGCGCGGCCATCTTCCCCGACGACCTGCTTCACGGC
>JAIOHO010000980.1 GCA_019912905.1 Anaerolineae bacterium | reverse complement strand
GGCTCATGGCGGCGGGAGTATCATCCATATGGCGTCCATCACCGGTGTCCTTGGCCTGCCGGGAATCGCCGCCTATAGTGCGACCAAAGGCGCGCTGATCAGCCTGACCCGGGCCATGTCGACCGATTATGCAGGCTTCGGGATTCGCGTGAATTCCGTTGCGCCAGGGACGATCGATTCGCCCATGCTTCACAATTTCCTGTCTCAGCAAAACGACTCGGCAGCCCGGCGTGCGGAGTTCGATGCGATGCATCCGGTTGGACGGGTAGGCACAATTGATGAGGTCGCCAACGTATTTGTTTTTCTGGCTTCCGATGAATCAAGCTTCGTAAGTGGCGCAAATTACAGTGTGGATGGCGGCATGAGCGTGAAGGGTGCGCAGCCCCAGGATTGAGTGCTGCCCGCGTACCTTATGGATTTGCAAAAAGGAATCGTGATGGAAATCGCGCCAGGTATACACCGCATAGAATGTCGTTTTGGCGGCAACCGTATGGCCTATGTCCATCTGTTTGTGGGCACCGAGGCGGTGCTGCTGATGGATACCTGCTGCGCACATAATCCGCATCAGGACATCCTTCCCTATATGGCGCAAATCGGCATCACGCCAGATCGTCTCACTTACATCGTAATTTCTCATTCCGATCTCGATCATCAGGGTGGCTGCCAGCCCATGAAAGAGGCTGCACCGCAGGCAATATTGCTGTGTCACAACCTTGACCGTCCCTGGGTTGAAGATACGGAAGCCTTAATTGCCGGGCGTTATATGCAGTTCGACACGGATCATGGTTATGAAACGTCTGAAGAAACCAAGCAAGCCTTTCGTCATGATACGCTAAGTCATGTGATGGATATGACCGTCGAAGGGGGCGAACACTTTCGCCTCAGTCCCGATTGGTATATTGAACTGATTCATACCCCCGGACATACCTGGGGACATCTGGCCCTGTACGACCCGCGCAGCAAAACGATGGCCGCGAACGAAGCCGCTTTGTGGTCGTCTATTCTGGATACGGATTGGAATCCCGCTCTGCCGCCGACTTATTGTTACGTGGACACCTACCTGTCTACCATTGCTCGACTGCTCAGCATGGACATCGAGACGTATTCACCGGCTCACTGGCCGGTGCAGCGAGGCACTGAGGTCAGCGATTTTCTGCGAGAAAGCCGCAATTACTGCCTCCACGTGGAGAGCCGGTTGCTCACTTTTGCGCAGGAGCACGGACCTTTTACCCTGAAAGAGGCTGTTCTCCAGCTTGGGTCGCAGCTTGGTTGCTGGCCTGACGACTCGAACGACATGCTCACCTTTCCTTTTTCCGGCAACCTTAATAGGTTAACCCAACGCGGCCTGCTGAGTTCGGGGCGCAGCGCAACCGGCTTGATGGAATGGAGATCTCTATGAAGATTACCGCAATCGAAAGCCTGCGCTGGGAAGCCTATGCTCGGTTGCTGGTGGTGCGGGTCCACACCGATTCCGGCATCATCGGTCTGGGAGAAACCGTCGATAAGATTCCGGGTTCGTTAGGCGCGCTGCACGGCACCATTGCGCCCCTGGTGCTGGGCCAGGACCCGCTCGATATTGAGGGAATCTGGCATTTCGTGATGGATAACATCCTCTATCACGGTTATGCGGGTGCGGAAATACGCGCGCTGTCGGCGCTGGAAATTGCCCTGTGGGATATCATGGGCAAACATTACGGCGCTCCGCTTTATCATCTTCTGGGCGGCAAAGTGCGCAACGCCATCCCAACCTATAATACCTGCATCGGCACTGCGGAATTCCCGGACTACCAACAGTGGCATGAAGATGCCGGAGTTCTTGCCAAAAACCTGCTTGACGATGGGATCACGGCGATGAAAATCTGGCCGTTTGATCAATTCAGCGAACGCAGCCTTGGCCAGTACATTCGTCCCGCAGATATAGAGGCGGCAATGAAGCCTGTGCGCCAGATCCGCGAAGCGGTTGGCAATGAAATGGAAATTGGTATTGAATGCCACTTTCGTTGGAACCGTGCCAGCCTTGAACGCATTGCCCGCGCACTGGAACCGTACGACATTTTGTTTATTGAGGACGTGATGCATGCGACGTATCCCGACGAAATCAAGGCGTTCTCCCAACGAACGACCATTCCTGTCGTTGGCTCCGAACTGTTGATGACCCGCTGGCAGTATCGCGAGTGGTTAGAAAAGCATGTCTCGCAAATCCTGATGACCGATCCGGTGTGGACCGGCGGTGTGGCAGAGACCCGACGCATTGCTGCGATGGCAGAGACCTATAACGTTCCAATTGTGCTTCATAACGTCGCCGGACCCATCTGCCACGCAGCAGCCATGCACCTTGGCGCGCACATTCCCAATCTGTTTATGGTGGAGTCGGTGCGGGCATTCTACAAGACCTACTTCCCGACCCTCAGCACCTGCGAGCCTAAAGTGACCGATGGTCATCTCTCGATACCAGATGGACCTGGATTGGGAATCGAATTAAACCCTGATGTCCTGAAGCGAAGCGATCTGTCGAGCCAGATATCGGAGGGGGAAGGTCTGGCGCAGGGACGTCGCTCGATGGGCGACCACTGGGCAGTCGAGGATATCCGATAGCAACCGGGCTGGACGGTGAACGGTATAGGCCTGAAGGTGGCGAAGAGGCTGCCAGGTGCAACTTCTTTCAGCCAATGTGAATAGATATCTGAATCAAGTGTATCTGTTCAGTCGGTAGCGCATTAATGGATTAAGGGCTACAGTCGCGCCATGAGCGACGCAAACCTCGATCTATGGATCGATGGTGACATCCCATTTGCGCAGCACTTCGTTCTGGTCAGCAGTTGCTAGTGGTCAGTCTAAATTGATTTTAGGAAGCAAGTGCTATACTCATCCACAAGGAGTATAGCAGATGATCCAGCTAAGCGAGGAAGAACGGCAAGAAGTGGAAGGGTTTATCCGACGGGGGAAAGCGAATGCGCGAACCCTGACACGGGCGCATGTGCTGCTGAAAGATGCTGACGGGTGGACAATCGCCCGGTTGTCGGAGACGTTCCATGTCAGCCCGGCAACGGTGAGCAATATCCGTCAACGCTATCGGCAGGGTGGGATCAACACGGTCTTGACCGACCAAAAGCAGCAGAACCGCCGCCGAGCGTTGAGCGGCGCAGCCGAGGCGATGGTTGTGGCGGTGGCTTGTAGTCCGGTGCCCGATGGTCATGACCACTGGACGGTGCGGATGATCCGCGACAAGCTGGTAGAAATGGGGGTGGTCGATAAGGTGAGTCACGGCACGGTGCATAACGCCATGAAAAAAATGAACTTAAGCCCTGGCAGCGCCAGCAGTGGTGTCTCCCGAAAAAGATCGATGTGAGTTTTGTGGCGGCGATGGAGGATGTGTTGAGTCTGTACGAACAAGCCTATGATGAAGCCTATCCGTAAGTCTGCCTGGACGAGAAACTGGTGACGATGCAGGGGGATGTGGTTGATCCCTTACCCGTTCAGCCCGGTTGCCCTGAACGAGTAG
>JAIOHO010000979.1 GCA_019912905.1 Anaerolineae bacterium | reverse complement strand
GGTGGGTCCGGGGCATTATTACGTAAATGGCATATTATGTGAAAACGAAGACCTTGTTAATCTGAACGAACAGGCCGACCTGCCCGCCTATCTGGATCAGCTTGCCCCCGGCTCTGGCCTCTACGTGGTCTATCTCGATGTCTGGAAGCGGCACATCACTTACATCGAAGACGCCGCCATCCTCGAAACGGCGCTCGGTGGGGTCGATACGGCCACCCGCGCCAAGACCGTCTGGCAGGTCAGGCTGGTACGTGTCGGCAACGTGGGCGACGCCTTTAACTGCCTGACCGACAGCAGCGCCTACGACAACGCCATCGCCGCCAGCACCGGCCAGATGCGCGCCCGCGTCCAGCCCGGTGAAACCTCGGATGATCCCTGCGTGATCGAGCCGGGAGCGGGTTACCGCCGCCTCGAAAATCAGCTTTACCGGGTCGAGATTCACACGCCCGGCCCGCGCGGAACAGCGACCTTTGTCTGGAGCCGCATCAACGGCTCGCACGTGACCCGTCTGGAAGATGAAATCGGCGGGGAGCTGGTGGTCGAAAGCACAGGCCGCGATGAGTTTCTGCGTTTCGCGCCCAATCAATGGGTCGAGGTGAGTGACGACACGTCCGAATTGTACGGTCTGCCGGGCGTGATGCTGCGCTTGCAGAAGGTCGAAGGCAACGCGCTGACCATCGACACGACCACACCGGGTTCCGGGCCGTTCGACAAGACGCTTTATACCAATAACCCGAAAGTTCGCGGTTGGGACTCGCAGGGACAGATCGCCACCAGCACGCGCTGGACGCCGCTCGAAGATGGCATCGAGGTGCGCTTCGAGGATGGCGAATATCACACCGGCGACTACTGGCTGATCCCGGCGCGGGTCGCGACCAGCTCGATCGAGTGGCCCCAGGAAATCAGCGGTTCAGCCATCAACTGGCTGCCGAAGGTCAACGATGGCATCGAGCATGACTACTGCCGGCTGGCGGTGGTCAGTCGAGCGGCGGATGGCACCTTCACGCTGCTGGAGGACTGCCGCAATCTGTTCCCGCCGCTGACCGAGCTGACGCGCTTCTTCTATGTCGGCGGTGACGGCCAGGAAACCCTGCCGGGCCAGCCGATCCCGAAGCCGCTTCAGGTGGGCGTGATGAACGGCCTGATGCCGGTCGAGGGCGTATCCGTGCGTTTCACGGCAGAAGAGGTCCTGGGGCGCGTGGCCGCGGTTCCGGCTGACCCCAATGACATCCCGACGGTGCTGGCGGACGGCTCGACCACCAACGAGGTCATCGTCCAGACCGACGCCGATGGAGTCGCCCGCTGTGTCTGGCGGCCTGCCTCCGACCCACCCGCGCAGCAGGTGCGGGCAGCGCTGCTGCTGACCGATGGCAGCTACTCGACGCACCCGGACCTCGTCTTTACCGGCAACCTCAGCCTTGCCAGCCAGGTCGCCTATGATCCGTCCAACTGCGACACGCTGGCCGCAGCCGGGGCTGATACGGTGCAGGCGGCCATCGACGAACTGTGCAAGATGCAGCAGCCCGACGATCCCGGCATCCGTATTATCCGCATCGAGTCGTCTGGCGTTCGCCTGGAAAATGACAGCCCGGTGTCGCTGGATCAGCTTCGCAAGGGCGTGACCGTCATTTTTGACAACCCGGTGGATAAGGCGAGCATCAAGCGCCCGGTCTGCTCGATGACTCTGGAACTGCCGATCAGCTTTGCCCAGGGTACGCAGGGACCGCGCCTGACGATTCCGCCGGTGGTCTATCAGCCGCTGGTTCTGGAGGCCAGCCTGAATCCGGCGGGCGATCGTCTGACCTGGGTGCTTGCGCCGCGCACGGCGGACTGGCTCCAGAATTTTATCATGCCCGTCGTGCAGGAGATGAATGCCCGACTGCTGCTGTGGCTGCGGCTGAAAGGCAACTTTATCTGGTCGATCCCGGACCGGTCGCTTTATCTCGATGGGCAGGCTTACGGCGTGCTGAAGGGTGGAATCACAGCGCTGGATCTGCCCAGCGGCGATGGCAAGCGCGGCGGCGACTTTGAGATGTGGATGTGGCTCACCCCACCAGAGATAGCCCCGACGCGTGGGTTGAACTGGTCGATAGAAGGAGCACCGAACGTCGGACCCCTCGACCCAGCCCGAGTTAACGACCTTGCCGACTGGACGGCGATCACCTTGATGTATGCCGGGTTGGTCCGCCTCGACGAGGATCTGACTGTTCAGCCGGATCTCGCTGAGAGCTTCGATGTCAGCAATAATAATCAGGTTTTTACCTTCACCCTGCGCGGCGACACCGCCTTCTCGAACGGGATGCCGGTCTCGGCGGGCGATGTGGCTTTTTCGCTTGACCGCGCGCGCCAGTTAATCGGTGGCTGGTCCGGTCCGTTCTACCTGGACAACATCGCGGAAATTCAGGTGATCGACGATCAGACCGTTCAGATCACCCTGAAGCAGCCCGCACCGCATTTCCTGTTCCAGCTTACGACGGCACCTGCCCGGATCATCGCGGCCCAGTTCGGCGGCG
>JAIOHO010000092.1 GCA_019912905.1 Anaerolineae bacterium | reverse complement strand
CTTTCTGATCGTGAACTTCTCGGCCATGGCGAACTCCTTCGTGTTCAGCTTTCAGGATTATATGACCCTGCGCAGCGAACGCTCGTGGGTCGGCCTGGACAATTATCAACGAGTCTTATCCGACCCCCTGTTTCTATCGGCGCTGCGCAACACGCTCACGTTCGCGCTGCTGCGGGTACCCATTCTCACGGTCCTGTCCCTGGGGATTGCGCTGCTGCTGCGCAGTATTGGCCGCTGGAAGGGCTTCTTCAGGATGCTCTACTTCATACCGTTTGTCACGTCCGGGGTGGCGATTGCCTGGGTATTCAAGTTTCTCTATCTGCCGAATTTCGGTTTGTTTACCCATCTGTTCGATACACTGGGGATACCGCGCATCTTCTTTCTCGGAGATCCGCGCACAGCCCTGGCCTCGATCATCGCAGTCACCATTTGGGCGGGCCTGGGATATTACACCATCATCTTCCTGGCTGGACTCGAAGACATCCCCACCGAGTTCTACGAAGCGGCTATGGTCGATGGAGCCACCTCTTGGCAGCGCTTTCGCCACATTACGCTGCCGCTGCTCAACCGGACGACGGTGCTGGTCGTCATCCTGTGTATGATTTCCTCGCTGCAAAATTTTACCTATGTCCGCCTGATGAGTAAGGATGGTTTTGGCGGACCGCTCAGCAGCACGATTACGATCCCCTTGCTAATTTACAAGGAAGCCTTTTTCTCTCTGCAAATGGGCAAGGCTTCGGCCATTGCGGTGATCTTTTTCATTATCGTGCTGGTCCTCACATTGGTCCAACGCCGCCTGATTACACGCGAGGTGGACTACGTATGAACGCGACCACCCAGTCTCATAAAGTGCGTTTCCAACCTGGCAGACTCATTCAGTATCTTCTGCTGAGCCTGGGCGGATTCGTCATGATTTTCCCTTATCTATGGATGATCTCCACTTCCTTCAAGGCGCGCGGCACCTGGTACAACCTCAGCCTGCTCCCCGATGCCTTCAGCCTGGAGCACTACGAGCGGATGCTGAGCACCAGCCTGCTGCCGCGCTGGTATGCCAACACCCTGATCGTGTCCATCGTTTCGACCGTTTGTGTCTGCTTTTTTTCATCATTGGCCGGTTACGCGTTTTCGAAGTACCGTTTCTGGGGCCGCGAGTTCATGTTTACCATGATCCTGGCAACGATCATGATTCCAACGGAGATGATGATCATCCCCTGGTATGTCGGCATCGCCAGCGTCGGCCTGATCGACACGCTGCCCGGCATTATGGTCACGGGCCTGGT
Organism: Anaerolineae bacterium; assembly: GCA_019912905.1. GTDB lineage: Bacteria > Chloroflexota > Anaerolineae > Aggregatilineales > Phototrophicaceae. The sequence continues at coordinate 393 of JAIOHO010000092.1, read as the reverse complement.
GAGCGCCTTTGGTGTCTTCGTGATGCGCCAGTTTATCGCCAATATCCCCGATGAACTGCTTGATGCCGGGCGCATCGACGGCGTATCTGAATTTGGCCTGTTCCTGCGCATCTGCCTGCCCCTGGCGCGGCCCGCGCTGGCAGTGGTCGCGATCTTCACCTTTCTCGGCAACTGGAATGACTTTCTGTGGCCGCTGATCGTCGTCAACTCGGATTCGATGCAGACGCTTCAGGTCGGGCTGTCACGCCTGTCGTCCCAGGAAACGGGTGCCGATTGGGGCGGCACGATGTCCGGCGCGGCGCTGGCAAGCATCCCCATGCTGATCGTGTTTCTGTTCTTCCAGAAGTACATCGTGCGTGGCATGACGATGTCCGGTTTGAAAGGTTAACTGCG
>JAIOHO010000978.1 GCA_019912905.1 Anaerolineae bacterium | reverse complement strand
CGGCAGCGGCGCTCTCTGCTCTAAATCGGCACCCTGTTCGGCTGCGGCCAGCACAGCCAGCATCCGATTGACGATCCGGGCCTGATCGGTCGAGTTGTAACGGTCGAAACTCAGCGGCAGTTGGGTGTAATCGACCTCATGGCCGTACAGCATCTCGGTAAACGTCTTATCGTAGACGACACCAAAATCGAATGTGAGTACATCCTCACCGAGCAGGGGGATGTTGACCACCGGCACGGGATCATCCACGCGAAACAGACGCATCCGGGCCTGCCCCTCGTAGATCACCGGGCGTGGATCGAATACCGCAATCCGGTAGGGAAACGCTTCTGGCTGGCCGGAGGATTCAGCGGCAGCGAGATAGGGGCGAATCACTTCCAGGGTCGGCGGGGACTCGTGCAGGTAATCCATTTCGACAAACACAAGCTGTCCATGCAGCAGGCGCTCGCGTTTGTGACGATATTCGGACCAATCCTGTCCACGCGGTTTATTGGATGGAGACAGCAGTTCGATCCAGGCGACCGGCTCTCCCTGCTCCGGGCGTGTGGGGTAAATGGCAATCGCCCGGTAATAATCTACTTCTTCGATGACCCCCAACGCTTCGGGAAGGGTCATGACCATCTCCTGGGCATCCCCGGAGGATCGCCGCATGGTCTGACCAGGGCGCACGCTCGTTCCCTCATCCAGAATCAGGACGTCAGCCCTCGGTGCGAGCACCGCATCGCCGCTGCGTCGAACTTGCAGCGAATCCTCGATTTCAGCCGTATACCCCATCGGGAAAAGCTGCACGCGCAGCAGGCGGGCCAGGTCTCCAATATGCGCGGTATGGAACCCGGCCCAATTACCACCATTTTGCAGGCGGCTGTGCAGGTGGGCATTGATCCCGCAATATTGATTTTTCAGGGACGAAACAGGAGACATAACAACTCCCATCATCATTGGGATCAGTTTTATTCTACCATGATCGGGGACAGAAACAGACAGGGACACCGTGCGGAGTGTCCCTGTACGTCTATACGTCGTAAGCGGCGGAAAAGCGGCTAATCCCCGGCTTCTTCAGCCCACTGCGGAATCGGGATGCAGCACAGCACCAACTGCTTGGCGGCGCGCACTTCATCCAGCCGCGAAACCGGCAGGTTGTGGGGCGCGGATTTCAGCAGATCGGGGCTGTCGTGCGCTTCCTGAGCGATCTTCTTCATGGCGTCGATGAATTCGTCGAGCGTGGCTTTGTCTTCGGTTTCAGTCGGCTCGATGAGGAGCGCTTCGGGCACGATCAATGGGAAGTAGTTCGTCGGCGGGTGGAAGTTATAATCCATCAGCCGCTTGGAAATATCCAGCGCGTGGACACCTTCCACGTCCTCGAAATGCCCTTCCAGGACGAACTCGTGCCCACAGATACGCGGGTAGGGTATCGTGTAAGTATCTTTGAGTTTGGCCCGGATGTAGTTGGCGTTGAGCACGGCATGATGCGACACCTGCTTCAGCCCATCCGCGCCATGAATGCGGATGTAGGCATACGCGCGGTTGTGCATCCCGAAATTGCCGTAGAACGCCTTCATCTGGCCGATGGATTTTTCGGGCATCCGCAAACCGTACAGCGGCGCATCGTCCTCGCCTCTGGCTTCCTCGACGATTTCCACGATCGGACCGGGCAGATACGGGGCCAATTTTTCGTTCACGCCCACCGCGCCGGAACCGGGGCCACCCCCGCCGTGCGGCGTCGAGAAGGTCTTGTGCAGGTTGTAATGCATCACGTCGAAGCCAAGTGCGCCCGGCTTGACGATGCCCATCAGCGCGTTCATATTCGCGCCGTCCATGTACATCAGGCCGCCGCAGTCATGCACCGCCTGGACGACTTCGAGGATGTGCCCCTCAAACAGGCCCAGCGTATTCGGTACCGTGATCATCATGCCGGCCACCGTGTCATCACAGGCCGCCCGCAGCGCTTCCAGATCGACGTCGCCGTGATCGTCCGACGGCAGCTCGACCGCCTGATACCCGGCCATCGTCACCGTCGCCGGATTCGTGCCATGCGCGCTGTTGGGCACGAGGATTTTGGTGCGTTTGGTGTCGCCGCGCTCCTCGTGATACTTGCGGATCATCAGAATACCGGCGAATTCGCCCTGCGCCCCGGCAGCCGGAACGAGACTGGCCTTTTTGAAGCCGCTGATCTCCGCCAGCCAGACCTGGAGCTGGTACATCAACGCCAGCGCGCCCTGGGCACCTTCTTCATCCGTCAGCGGGTGCAGGTGCGCAAAGCCTGCAAGCCGAGCGACGTCCTCATTCAGCCGGGGGTTATACTTCATCGTGCACGACCCCAGCGGATAAAAGCCCGTGTCGATGGCGTAATTCTTCTGGCTCAGGGTGGTAAAGTGGCGGATCACCTGCAATTCGCTCACTTCCGGCAGGTCGAGTTCGTCGCGCAGCAGGTCTTTCGGCAGCGGCGCTTCGGGCACATCCACATCCGGCAGGCGCACGCCCACACGTCCAGCCGAACTGATTTCGTAAATTGTGGCCTGGCTCATCGTGCCGCCTCCCGCAGTCCATCCACCAGCGCGTCGATCTCTTCGCGGCTGTTCATCTCGGTCACGCACACCAGCATGTGCTCCTTAAAGTCAGGATAATCCTTGCCCAGGTCATAGCCGCCGATGATGCCCTTGTCCATCAGTCTGGTGTTGATCTCGCGCACCGGGCGCGGGCAGCGCACTACGAATTCGTGGAAGAACGGCTTGCTCAGGTTGACCTGATAATCGTCGAGGTCGTTGATCTTCTCGGCGGCATAATGTGCCTTGTGGTAGCACAATTCGGCTACTTTGCGCAGGCCCTGCTTGCCCATCAACGACAGGTACACCCCTGCTGCCAGCGACATCAGGCCCTGGTTGGTGCAGATATTGCTGCTGGCCTTCTCGCGGCGGATATCCTGCTCACGCGGGCGCAGGGTCATCACATAAGCGCGGCGTGCGTCCTGATCGACGGTTTCGCCAACCACGCGCCCGGCGATCTTGCGCACGTACTGGGTGCGGGTGGCAAAGAATCCCAGATACGGCCCGCCATAGCTCAGGGGAATGCCCAGCGGCTGACCTTCGCCGACGACGATGTCCGCACCGATCGCGCCCGGGCTTTTGAACAGGGCCAGCGCCATCGGATTCACGGCCATGACCAGCAGCGCCCCGGCATCATGGACTTTCTGCGCCAGACCTTTGAAGTCGTCGATCTGGCCGAGAAAGTTGGGATACTGGACGGCCAGCATCGCCGTGTTCTCATCCAGCATATCCACGAGATCGCTGATCGTGGCGCGGCCTTTGTCGCCGACGAAATGAACCCCGGTGCCCTGATGGTAGGTACGCGCAACCGCTCGATACTGCGGGTTCAGGTCCGGGCTGATGATGACCTTACGGCGTTTCTGGCGGCCCACTTCCACCGCCATCGTCACCGATTCGGCAAAGCTGGTCGCACCGTCATAATGGCTGGCATTAGCAGCGTCCATGCTCGTCAGCGCGCAGATCATGCTCTGATATTCGAACACAGCCTGGAGCGTTCCCTGGCTCAGTTCCGGCTGATACGGGGTGTACGCCGTAAAAAACTCGCCCCGCAGAAGGATGTGATTGACGGCTGAAGGAATAAAGTGATGATAAGCGCCCGCGCCGCGAAACAGCGCATAATCCTGGGCATGGTCGTTGGCTTCGGCCAGGGCCATCAGTTCCGCCATGACCTCCATTTCGCTCAGGGCGTCGGGCAGATCGAGGGCCGGGAAGCGATAGCGCGACGGTACCGCTTCAAACAAGTCTTCCATCGTGGTCACGCCGACCGCAGCCAACATCTGCTGCCGCTCGGCATCGGTATGCGGTATGTAGGTCATAGTCCTCTACGCGAACTACTTAACAAACGGTCACTATGAGCGTACCAATTGCGGTCTGTCAGGAGATGAGCCAAGACACCGGGTCAGCGTCCTTCACAGTATTCCTCGTAAGCTGCCACGTCCATCAGATCGTCCACCTGGGGCGGGTTATCCAGCTTGACCTTGACCAGCCAGGCCACCCCGTAGGGATCGGTGTTGACCGTTTCCGGGTCATCTTCCGCGCTGTGATTGACCTCGGTGATCGTCCCCGCAACCGGCATGTGCAGGTCCGAAGCCGCCTTAACCGATTCCACCACGCCGAAAACCGCATCGCGTTCAAATTTCGCGCCGACTTCCGGCAGTTCCAGAAAGACCACGTCGTTCAGTTGATCCTGCGCATAATCACTGACGCCGATAACGCCGCTGTCGCCCTCGACCCGCAGCCATTCGTCCGTTTTGGAATACTTCAGGTCAGCCGGTGCCTTCCATTTGCCCATAGTCGTTGATCTCCTCGATAAGCGGGTGAAATAAAAAGAGCGCACCCTGATGCTGTGCGCTCTGTCAGCAAAGTCACTTCCAGAGTGTAAGGGGGTCCACAAATCCCTGCTGCCTGAGAGTTTCATCACCAGACCAGCCTATCTGGTAATTTGCCCCTTCGGCGTCCCACCGTCTATAATCGGCAGGAACTCTCTTTGCAAACCCTTTTACAGTTGACCTATGCCGATTGTATACGCGTCAGGTCGAATTGGCAACGCTCTAAAAGTCCGCCTCAACGGAAAGCCATTCATACAGGGCGCGGCGGATTTGCGGTGTCAGAGCCAGGTTGAAAGAAAAGTAGCCGGTGGCGTCTGCGACGATGGTGGGTCGCAGCACCAGGGTCTGGTCGCTGCGCAGACCGGCAGCCAGATACGCCTGCGACGTACCCACCTGACGGGTCGTCTGCAACCCCTCGACGGGCTGCAAACGGGCCAGGACGCGCACCAGGTCTTCATAGCGCGGGCGCAGTGCAATTTCCAGCGGACCGTAACGCACCGAGATGGCGATGTAGGCTCCTTCGCGGCGCATCGAGAGCTGCGGATGTTCGGCGGGATCATTTTGCAGCGACAGGGTCATGATACCGCTTTCGGAGTCGACGGTAATCTGGTCCAGGATTTCGAAGTAGCGCATCAGATTTGCTCCAGAGGGAATATTAACCTTATGAAAAGTGCTTTTTATCCTGAGATTCGTGACATTTGTCACGTTTTTGGCCGTAATTTGTCACCTTGCATGAAGCGCATCTTGCCATCAAGGTGCGCTCAGGTTAATTTTACCAGCCCCGTGACGAGAAACACAGATTAACAAAAGGGTGTGTCCATGCGCAGATTGTTCTATGCACTGCTGCTTCCCGTGATCCTGCTGTCCGCCTGTGGGCGTGGTGAAGTGGTCCAGCCCTATACGCCCACACCGTTTGTGCCCTCCCACAGCGCGACCGCGACCGCCCAGGCTCAGCGCGCGGCTGAAGCGGCGGCGGCGACCGACGAGGCCACCGCAGTCGTCGTCAGCGGCGATCCCGCGCGTGGCGAGGCCTTGTTTCACACCTTTGAGGCCGAAGCCAACTTCGCGTGCAGCACCTGCCACCGCACCGATTCCGAAGAACAGTTGATTGGCCCTGGTTTAAAAGGGATTGGGCAGCGCGCCGCAACCCGTGTACCCGGTGAAACGGCGATCGAATACATTCACACCTCGATTGTGGACCCCAGCGCGTTCGTGGTGCCCAACTACCCCGATAACCTGATGCCGAAAGTGTTCGGGGACATTTTCACAGAGGACCAGATTAACGACCTGATTGCTTACCTGATGACGTTGTAGTGGCGGGAGAAGAAATACCAATGGCAAACAACTACCCGGAGCAGCCCGAACCTCAGAGTGCAGAAGCCAGTTCGCCCGAAACGGCAAACGCGGCAGAGACCCTGCCGGTGCCCCTGGATACGGTCGCCGCCGCGCTGGATGAAGAAGCGAAGCGGGAAACCGAATTCAGACCGACCGGCGCATTTCGCTTCGTCCTCGTCCTCATCGCCGGTTACATCATCTATTTCTTTCTGACCTATTATGAAATCGTCATCCTGCGGGGAGGCGCGTAGCGATGCATATCGACGAACTGGAGCGTTACTGGCTCATCATTGTCGCCGCCGTCATGGGGGTCTTCTTTGCGGCTTTGCTGGCCGGTTTGCTGATCTTCGGGGTGCGGCTGCCCAGCACGCCCGACTCGAGCTATTTCGTGAACCCGCTGGCCCTGGCCGATGAATTTGGCGCACCGGGCCTGCGGGACATGGGCAACGGCCAGTACACCGCGCAGATCATCGCCCAGATGTGGTCCTTCGACCTGGGCAGTGATGAAACCTACAAGCAGTATTTCGAGACCAAGTACCCTGGCACGACCTATGCCAAAGTGGACGCCAGCAACCAGGTCATCCACATTCCTGTCGGGTCCACCGTCACCTTCCGCATCACCAGCCGCGACGTGACTCACGGCTTTATCATCGAGCGGCACAACGCCAATATCGAAGTCGTGCCCGGCCATATCGGTCAGATCACCGCGAAGTTTGAGGTACCCGGTGAGTTCCGTATCTTATGTCATGAATACTGCGGGCGCGGTCACCAGCAGATGCACGCCCTGATCGTGGTTGAGGAGGCCTAGAAGTATGCAAGCAGTTCAATCGACGTCCGGGCGGGACACAACAGCCCTGATTAAGTTTCCGGCGCTGTCGATGCTGGACAGCGAACGTTCGCTGATCGGTATTCATATCTTAATCGCCTTTACCGCGCTGTCGATCGGTGTCCTGATGGGGCCGTTCCAGACCTTCCGCCGTTCTCCCTTCGTGACGGAAACGCTGGGCGGCGGCCAGGGCATCGCTATGCCGATCTTCAGCTACTACTATCAGGCGCTGACCGTACACGGTGTCCTCAACGCCCTGGTATTTACAACCTTCTTCATCGTCGGCTTCGGCTACTTCGTGACCCAGCGCTCGCTCCAGCGCCCGCTGGCGAGTATGAGCGCCGCCTGGGTCGCCTTCGTGACCATGTTCGTCGGCCTGCTGCTGGCCGGTTTCGCCATCGTCAGTAACCAGGCCAATGTGCTCTATACCTTCTAC
>JAIOHO010000977.1 GCA_019912905.1 Anaerolineae bacterium | reverse complement strand
GGTCGAGGATGACCCCTATTCGCTGCTGCGGTTCAGCGGCGACATCCCGGCCCCCATCAAGAGTTACGACACGGGCGACTACGTGTTTTACCTGGGGTCCTTTTCCAAGATCCTCGCGCCCGGCGTGCGCTGCGGCTGGATCGTCGCGCCTGAGGACGTCATCCGCCGCATCGAACGACTGCGCGAAGCCAACGATCTGGAAACCTCCACGTTGATTCAGCGCAGCATCTACGAATTTGTCAGCCGGGGCTGGCTCGATGAGCATCTCGCCGCGCTGAATGCGGCCAACCATGCCCGGCGCGATGCGCTGCTGGCCGCCCTCGACACCCACCTGGGCGACATCGCCAGTTGGACCGAGCCTGACGGCGGCATCTTTGTCTGGGTGACGCTGCCCGAACACGTCAATACCTGGGAAATGGTCCAGGACGCCATCGCGCACCAGGTCGTTTACGTACCCGGCGGCGAATTCTCGGTGAACGGCGGCTACAACCACACCATGCGGCTCAACTTCAGCAATGTCGCCATCGAGCAGATTGACGAAGGCATCCGTCGGCTGGAGGCGGTGATCCGCCAGCAGGTCTAGGACTGCGCCATCTGCGCGTCACGGCGGGACATCAACCGCCGGGCATCGTCACCTTGCCGCCGGACCGCATCGGCATAATTCAGGGTCGTCCAGCGCCGGTCGCGCAGGAGCCAGCGGCCTTCGACCATCGTATCGGTGACCTGCAAGCCGCTGACGCTGTAGACCAGCGCCGTAAATGGATCGTTCGTCGGCAGCGGGGACCAGCCGATTCCAGTCCGATCAAGCACAATCAGGTCGGCGCGCTTGCCGGCGGTCAGGTCGCCAATTTCGTCGGCTAATCCCAACGCGCGTGCCCCACCTGCCGTCGCCATATCCAGCACGTCGCGTGCACTGAGCGCTCCGGGCCGCCCCTCGCGGAAGCTCGCCAGCTTCGCCAGCGTGCGCATTTCGGCGAACAGATCATAATCGTTATTGTTGCAGACGTTATCCGTCCCGACAGCGAGGTTGATCCCAGCAGCGCGCATCCCCACCACCGGCGCAGCCTCGGCCCCAGCCCGCATACAGGCGCTGGCGGCGATGACCGCCGTAAAGGGCCGTTGGGCCAGGGTACGCCAATCCGCCTCTGGAATCGTGATCGAATGCGCGGCCAGCGTGGGCCGCACCAGCATCCCCATCGCATCCATCTGGGCCACTGCGCTCGTGCCGTAAGCGTCCTGGCAGAATCGATCCTCTTCACCGGTGGTCGAGAGATGGATATGCATGCCGGTGTCATATTTTTCCGCCAGCATCCGTTCCGCGGCCATCATTTCCGCCGAGTTATCGACGAAATAGGCATGCGGACCAATCCACCCTCTCAGCCGCCCCCCCGCCTGAGTGCCCATCTCCTCCAGAAAGGCTTCCAGTTCAGCCAGTTCTTTCTGACGCGCCGCCGGATCACCCAGTTCGACCACGCCATAGGCCAGCGCTGCC
>JAIOHO010000976.1 GCA_019912905.1 Anaerolineae bacterium | reverse complement strand
CTCCGGTGGGGTGTAGGGGATGGAGGTCAGGATGCCATCGGCTTTTGCGCCCACTAAGCGCAGCATGCGCGGTCCCAGCGCGCCGACCCAGATGCGAATCCGGTGTGCCGGGGCCGGGCCGGGTTGGGCACCCCGCACCTGATAATGTTTGCCCTCATAGCGGAAGGACCCCCCTGATTTGTCCCACATGCCCCGGATGATGTCCAGCGCTTCGTGGAAGGCTTCATAAGCTTCACCTGGGGAGCGTTCGTGTCCGCCGTAAGCCGCGACGCCGCGCCAGAATGCGCCCGCGCCGATGCCCAACTCCACGCGCCCGCCCGAAATGACATCCAGCGAAGCGGCGGCTTTCGCCAGCATCGCCGGAGGGCGCAGGGGCAGGTTGGCGACGTTCGTGCCGACATGGACATTCCGGGTCAGGGCAGCGATGGTGGTCAGCAGCGTCCAGGTATCCAGAAACTTCTTGTTATAAGGGTGATCTTGGCAGGTGACAAGATCGAGTCCCGCTCGATCCGCCGCCTGCGCCTGGCGAAAGGCCGCCTGCACGTCCTCAGCCGTGGGGTCGATATTGATTCCAAACAAAGGTTCCAGTGGCATCGTCAATCCGCTATTCCGTACCTTTATGGATGAGTTCAACGCTGTCGAAGCGGTCGTCCTTACCGATCGACAGCGCGCACCTGCCGGGCGTGCAAACCCTGGACGAACAATTCGACAAGCTGACCAAAACTTTCGTCGCGATCCAGCGCCATCCCGAATCCCCCGCCAATTTCCAGATCGACAAAGCCGTGCAGCAGACTGCGCAGGGCGCGGATTATGTGCAGCTGGTCGTCCGGGCTGAAACCATACGGCTCCATGACGGCCAGCACCACATCGAGTACGTCCTGACTGGCGGCGACCAGCTCCGATTCATCCGGTGAGGCGGCGCGCAGAGTCGCGCGATATATCCCCGGGTGAGTGTGGGCAAAGGCGCGGTAAGCATGGGCCAGGCTGATGATCGCGTCATCACCTGCTTTGCCGACCGCAGCCCGCCGGAGATCGTCACCCAACTGCCGCAGGCCCCACAGCGCCATCTCGTAGCGCAGTCCCGGTAGCCCGGCAACATGATTATAGAGCGAAGGGATGCGGATGCCGAGGGCTTTCGCCACGCTCGCCAGCGTCACGGCCTCGAAGCCGTTGGCGTCGGCCAGTGCCAGACTTACCCCCAGCACCCGCTCCCGATCAATACGCTTTCTGGCTGGCATAACTGTTTCCAAGATGACGCTTGGCTTCGGCGATGGCCCGATCCATCGCCGCACCGGGATTCTCCAGGGTCCGCCCGTGCCCGACTGCCAGTCGGGTGGGTTGCAGTGCGCGCAGGACCTCGCCGCTGTGCACGGCCAGAGGCTTGTTCCAGGTCGCCAGGGCATGGAAGGGGAACAGCAGCCGCAGGCTCCCGCCGGTCACAATGCCCGCCTGGGTGCTGTAGGCATCTCCGGCGATCAGCGTGCCGTCGCGGTGATCGAAGTAAGCCACATGGCCCGGTGTGTGCCCAGGGCTGGCGATGACTTCCAGCGACCCCACGCGATCACCCGCTTGCAGCAGGCGGGTCGGCTGGGTGGTGCAGTCCTGATAGCCGCCGCGCAGGGGCATCTGGTCTTCATCCGCGTCCAGGCTGCGGTCGCCGGTCAGGAAACGGGCGTCGCGCGCCGAGATCATGACTTCAGCGTCGGGCAGCAGGGCGTGCAGCGCATCCAGCGAGCCGACATGATCGACATGCGCATGAGTCAACACGATGCGGCGGATCGGTGCGCCCAGGTCGCGGGCCGCTTTGAGAATTCCATCCGCGCTTCCACCCATATTCGTGTCGACCAGCGTGAGGCCGTCGTCCTCGCGCACCAGGAAGCAGTTGAAGGCGATGAGGCGGGTGAGTTGAACGAGATTATTGCCGTGAGTCTTGACCTGCATGGTGTATGTACTCCTTTAAAACTAACATAATTAGACTATAAACTAATCTGATTAGTTTGTCAAGGGGTTCGGGGAAATTCGAGCGCATCTTTGTCCCTCAACCGCCCGGTGTCCAGCGCATCCACTCGTGGGTTTCATTGGAGTCGAACACGACAAAGCCCAGCCGCTCGTAGAGCCGTCGGGCGTCGGGATTGGTCCGCAGCACGCGCAGTTCGACCAGCTTGCCCGCCGGCGCCGCTTCTGCCTGAATCGCACGCACGACGGCGCTGCCGATTCCGCGTCCCTGGTACTCCGGCAGCAGGCTGATCTGGGCGATGAACTCGCGGTCCGGCGAGGACTCCCGCTGGATATGGCCCGCTGCCATCTTGCCAACCAGGATCAGCCAGTGGTTTTCCAGCCGGAAGCGCTGCCGGAACGCCTCGCGCTGCAGGGCCTCGTCCCAGCCCCACAGCGGTTCGACATAGGTGCGCATAGCACGCCGGTTCAGGTCGTAGATGAATTCATAATCAGCCAGCATCACCGGGCGCAGGCTGTAGTTCTCATCCATACCCGTTCAGTGCATTATCAAAATGCGCGGCACTGTCGTCTAATCCACCGGGGCGGTTGCGCGCCAGCCAGTTTTCGCGGTAGCGGGCAATCAGTCCTTCCAGTTCCACCTTGAGTTCGGCAGCGCTGGCATCCCCCTCGCCGAGCATGAACAATCCCCGCCGCGCGCTGTGCCGAATGAAATCTCCGGCCAGTTCGAACTCTGCTTTGAGGAGATTGGCATCCGGGCGGCGCATGCTGGTCTGTTGCAGCGGAGCAAGAATCTCACCCACCTGGGCCAGCGCCTGCCGGTAAGACTCGGCATCGGCCAGCAGCAGGCCGTTCGTGCCAACACTGCGCTGGGCGGCTTTGAACACCTCCGGGTCTATGTCGCCGGATTCGCCGGAGAAGGCCAGCTTCATCAGGCGGGCATAGGTCTGCCAGGGGGTTTCATCCGGGTTCTGAAGTTTGGCCCACAGCGCCCGCTGTTCGGCAAAGGCTGCGGCAGGGGCGCGCAGCACATCCACCAGCGCGTGGCCGTTGAAGCGTCCGTGCCCCGGGATCTGGTACATGTTCCCCAGGTCGTAAACCAGCTTACCCATAATCCCAGCTTCATCCTCGAACACAAACAGGTCGAGCAGGTGGGGCAGGTCGAGGTTGAGATTGGCATCCTGTGCCCAGGAAACCGCCGCACCATAGGCAAACCCCAGGTAGCTCATCGAATTCTGCTGACAGTGGCCGCGATCGCCCCAATCGGTAATCAGGAAGCCGATACTGCCATGCTTCAGGCCGTTGAGAGCGGCGCTGCGCAGGTTGCCGATGGCATTATCGGTCCGCCCGGCGAAGGTGTTCCAACTGGATGTACCCGGGCAGACGTAAAAGGGGATGCCGGAGCCGAGGAACAGCGCACAGCGTTCGTCAAACGGATGGCTGGCTTCATAACCCCACACCATCGCAATCACGTCGTAAGGCAGTTCGGGCACGAGGTCCGGGTATTTGACGATGATGTCATCCCAGAACATCATCTGCTTGCGCCGCACCGTAACCTGCTCGTACAACTTCAGCAGGTAATTTAGGTAGAGGCGGCCCTCACCAATGCGTGCGCGCTCGGCTTTGCTGCGCACGGTGCCCAGTTCCCAGGGTTCGTCGCCGCCGACATTAAACTTCTTGCTGCTGAAATGCGGCAGCAGTTCGTCATACAGACTGCCGATCAATTCGATACTGCCGGGGTCGAGCGGATTGAGCGAGGTGGGCGGGTTGTTTTTGCGCCAGGGCATATCGTAGCCATCAGGAGCTTCGGCCAGCCCATTGTAGCGCTCGAACTTCAGCCAGCGTTCCATGTGACCCAGGCTGTTCTGGTTGGGCACGAGTTCGACGTGCCGCTGGCGGCAGAAGGCATCCAGTTCGAGGATTTCCTCGCCAGTAAAGGGCGACGCTTCGGCCCATACCTCCGGGTGCTGGCGATAGGCAAAAGTATGTTCCATGTAAAGCTGCACCTGGTTAATCTTGAGTTTTGCCAGCCGGTCGATCAAGGCTCGGGTGGTCTCGAAGGTCGGCACTTTATCCCGGCTGATGTCCAGCATCATGCCGCGCGCCGGGAAATCCGGCCAATCGTTGATGGTCACACCCGGCAGATCGCGGCCATGCTGCTGGAGCATCTGCATCAGGGTGCAGACGCCGTAATAGACCCCGGCGGAGTCGGCCCCACGAATAAGGATCATGCCGTCCCGCGTGGCGAGTTGATAGCCTTCAGCCTGGGGAATACTGCCCTCGATTTCGAGCAGCAGGCCCGTTTGGGCGTATTCGTGTCCGGCAACCACCGGCCATGACAAACCGGCAAACTCCAGCAGGGCCGCCTGAGCGGTCTGGGCCTCAAAAAGTAAGCTGCCATTTGGAATCACGACCAGGGCCTGATCCGGCAGGTGAACCGATTCGGCGGTCGATGTAACTTTGCGTGGAACCGGGAGAAACGCGGTAGGTCCGGGCATGGAAATCATCCTCCTAGGTGATGTTCCCACTATACATGGACGCGGGGTCCACTGTCGAGAGACAGCCATTCAACTATAGCGCCGCTTGAGGCTCCCGGTAATGGGTCCTCTGATTTTCACAAATTCTTCATAAATGCGAACGCCTGAACCATTTCTCAACGCCGGAGTCGGCAGGACGCGGCATTCGTGGCAAAATAAAAGGGCTTTGCGCAGCCTTCAGCCAGAGGAAATATCGCCATGCTGCTCCCGTTTACGCTGGAACCGGACGTCCTGCTCGGCGGCATCAGCCGCGAAAACGATCCAACGCCGATTTTTGATGCCGTCTGGTATAACGCTGGTGCGGTAAACGACGGCCTGGCCTATTCATTCGCAGTCGGTACGCTGGCAGGGGCGCGCTACCTGACAGCGGATCTGCTGCTGGATGGTGATGACGCCGGGGTGTTCGTGCTGGAAATGCAGGAAGGCGAAAGCGGCCCGGTGTTCCAGTTCTTTTTCTCGCTGCTGCCGGAAGCCTCCGCCCGGATGCGCATCCCGCTCGATTCCGTCCATCAGAATCGCTGGCTGTATGACCGGGAAGCCGCCTGGCTCAAGCCGCGTGTCGGCGGCCAGCGCGTCGATCTGCGCCGGGTGGATCGCATGCGTCTGCTGGTGACCCGCCGGGGCGATACGGTGACGCGCTGGTGTATGACCCCACTGATCGTCACCGCTGCTGAACCGCTGCGGCTGGCCCAACCGATCCTGCGCAAAGGCTGCCTGCTGGACGCCCTCGGCCAGAGCACGCTGCGGACCTGGCCCGGCAAAAGCCGCGATGCTCAGGAAGTGACGACGCGCCTGCATAATCAGCTTCGGGATGCTCCGCTCCAGCAGTGGCCGGATGGTTTTACGAAATGGGGCGGATGGACCTACCGCACGTTTGATGCAACCGGGTACTTCCATACCCATTGGGATGCAGAAGGGGAACGCTGGTGGCTGGTCGATCCTGAAGGTTATGCTTTCTGGTCTGCCGGGCAGGACTGCGTGCGTCCCGCCATTGACGCCAGCGCCGCCGGGCTGGAAAGCGCGCTGACCTGGCTGCCGGACGACACCGACGCGGAATTCGCCACCATCGTCACCCATGATGGGGACGCGCTGCTGGTGGATTACTTGCAGGCGCATTTGATGCGGGCCTTTGGTCCCAATGCCTGGCATGCCGCCTGGTCGAATATCACCCTGGCCGAACTGCGCCGCACCGGGTTCAATACGGTCGGCAACTGGTCGGATTGGCCGGTCGCCAGCGATGCCGGGTTCCCCTATGTGCGCCCCCTGGTGCCTTTGGCCGACCCAAAAGCCCCGCTGATCTTCCGCGATTTCCCGGATGTGTTTGATCCGGCCTTTGAAGCCGATGCCGCGCGTTTTGCCGAGCAGTTGGCTGAAACGCGCGACGATCCGGCGCTGGTGGGCTACTTCCTGATGAACGAGCCGACCTGGGGCTTCGCGGAGCAGACCCCTGCTGCCGGGATGCTGTTCAACATGACCACCAATGCCAGCCGCCGGGCACTGGTCGATTTTCTGCGGGAGCGCTACGGCGACCCCGCCAGCCTGTCGCGCGCCTGGGAACTCGACACGACTTTCGAGGCCGTGGCGAAAAGCGCCTGGGATGCCCCGCTTAACGAGGCCGCGCAAACCGATCTGGCCGATTTCAGCGCGATCATGGTCGAGCGCTATTTCAGCACGCTCAGTGCCGCCTGCCGCGCAGTCGATCCCAATCACCTGAACCTGGGCGCGCGGTATTACAGCGTGCCGCCGGATTGGTGCCTGGGCGGGATGCGCAGTTTCGACGTATTCAGCATGAACTGTTATGAAGCGCGTGTGCCTGCCGACAGCCTCAAAGCGATTCACGAGGCGCTGAAACTGCCCACACTTATCGGCGAATGGCACCTGGGTGCGATGGATGTCGGCTTACCGGCCACCGGTGTGGGACCGCGCGTGCGCGATCAGGTGGCGCGCGGACAGGCCTACCGTGTCTATCTGGAAACGGCGGCTGCCATCCCCTGGTGCGTGGGTGTGCATCACTTCACCCATTATGATCAGTCGGCGTTGGGGCGCTTCGACGGCGAATGTTACAACATCGGCTTTCTGGACATCTGCCACCGGCCCTATGATGAGCTGGTGCTGGCCGCCCGCCAGTCGCACCGGCGGCTGTACCCGGTCGCGCTGGGGGAGCACAAGCCCTTCGGGGATGCGCCGGAATACATGTCCCGGCTGTTCTTCTGAGTTGATTGTCATGAGTCCCGAGTCATTAGCCAAAGGACTCGATCCTGCGTCAGTCAAGCGAAACAACCGTCTTCCGCTCTCTTGAATGCTGACTGAAGACTAAAGACTGTGGGCTTATTATGGACTTGGTTGAGAAAGACAACATCATGAACACCATTCGCATTGATCTCGAACGCCCCATTGCGACCATCGACCGCAACATCTTCGGCGGTTTTCTGGAGCACTTTGGCCGCGCCGTGTATGGGGGGGTCTATGAGCCGGGGTCGCCGCTGGCCGACGAGCAGGGACTCCGCACCGATGTCCTGAACGCGCTGCGCCGCCTGAAATTCAGCAACATTCGTTATCCCGGCGGCAATTTTGTGTCCGGCTACCGCTGGCGCGATGGCATCGGACCGATTGACCAGCGCCCAGCCCGCCCGGAACTGGCCTGGCACACGGTCGAGACCAATCACTTCGGCACCGACGAATTTATCCAGTTCTGCCGCCAGATCGACAGCGAACCGTACCTGGTGGTCAACTGCGGCGACGGCGATATGCGCGAAGCCCGCGACTGGGTGGAATATTGCAACGGCACGGCGGATACGGCGCTGGTCAAGCTGCGCCGCGCCAACGGCTTCGAGGCCCCGCACCGCGTCAAATACTGGGGGGTCGGCAATGAGGTGGATGGTCACTGGCAGATCGGTTACAAGACGCCGCAGGAATATGCCCGTGCCTATACGGAATTTGCCAAGACCATGCGATGGGTCGATCCCGAAATCAAGCTGCTGGCGGCGGCCTTCTGCCACTGGGAGCACAACATCGTCGAGCGGACTCAACTGCTGCTGGAACAGGCCGGGGATTTGATCGACTACCTGTCGGTGCACTGGTATGTCGGCAACCGGGAAGATGATTTCCTGAAGTACATGACTCTCTCCGAGTTGTTGGAGGCCCGCCTGACCGCCACCGAGGGCCTCATCGACGCTCTGAAACTGGACAACGCCATTCAGCGGGATATCGCCATCGCCGTCGATGAATGGAATATCTCGTACCGGCCTCATGTCCAGGGCGGCGTCCACCTGCCGGAAGAAAACTACAACCTGGAGGATGCGCTGGTCATCGCCATGCACCTGAACGCCTTCATCCGCCATGCGCGCTCGGTCAAGATGGCGAACATTGCCCAGATCGTCAACAGCATCGCGCCCATCTTCACCCGCGAGGATGGCTTGTTCCTGGAGACGATTTTCTACCCCTTCGAATTGTTCAGCCAGCACTGCGGCCCGACCGCGCTGGATGTCTTCTGGCAGGGCGACACCTTCTCTGGGGGCACCTTCAGCGGCGTGCGCGTACTCGATGTCTCCGCCACGCTGGACGAGGCTCGCCGTCAGATGACCGTGTTCGTCGTCAACCGCAGCCCGGATCAGGCGCTGGAGACGACCATTTCGCTGACCACGGGGGCGTTTGCCGGACCCGTTACGGCGCGGGTGGTGAACGGACCGGACATCAAAGCGGTCAACGGGTTTGAAACGCCGGATGGGGTGGTCACCCGCGAAACGATGCTGAACGCCCAGGGCCGCGCATGGACCTATGCCTTCGAACCGCATTCCGTGACAGCGCTGACCTGTGCGGTATCATAAAGGCGTTGTTTTTCGCCAAACTTTTTTGAGAGGAACATCGTGACAGCACGCAAACGTTATGCGCTGGTTGGAACCGGCGGTCGAGCTGGGATGTATGTGCGGGCCATCGCCGATACCTACCGCGATTCGGCGGAACTGGTGGCGTTCTGCGATCTGAGCCAGACCCGCATGAATTTCTACAACGCCCGCCTGCAATCCGACTTCGGCCAGGACCCCATCCCGACCTATCCGGCCAGCGACTTCGACCGCATGATTGTCGAGACCAAGCCGGATACGGTCATCGTCACCACCATCGACGCCACGCACCATCAGTACATCGTCCGGGCGATGGAGTTGGGCTGCGATGCCATCAGCGAAAAGCCGATGACGACCGACGAGCACAAGGCGAGCGCCATCTTCGACGCCATCGAGCGCACCGGCAAACACTTGCGGGTGACGTTCAACTACCGTTATGCCCCGGCTTATACCAGGCTGCGCGAGATCATTATGCAGGGGACCATCGGCAAGCCCACCCTGGTCGATTTCGCCTGGGTGCTGGACACTCATCACGGCGCGGATTACTTCCGCCGCTGGCACCGTGAAAAGCACAACTCCGGCGGCCTGCTGGTCCACAAGGCGACCCATCATTTCGACCTCATCAACTGGTGGATCGACTCGTATCCAAAAACCGTGTTTGCGATGGGCGACCTCAAGTTTTACGGCAAGGAAAATGCCGAAGCGCGCGGCGAGCACTACAGTTATGCGCGCTACACCGGCGAACCGGAGGCGGCGAACGACCCCTTCGCGCTGTTCCTCGACCAAGACCCGAACCTGCGCGGGTTATATCTGGACGCTGAAGCCGACAGCGGCTATCTGCGCGATCGTAACGTGTTTGGCGAACCCGTGACCATCGAAGACACGATGGCCGTGACCGCCCGTTATCGCAGCGGCGCGCTGCTGTCCTACAGCCTGGTGGCCTATGCGCCCTGGGAAGGCTTTAAGGTGATGGTGACCGGCACCAAGGGCCGCGCCGAAATGGACATCATCGAATCGGTCGAGGGGGTCATCATCGGCTCGGATGATGAAGCCCGGAATCTGGAAGCGAGCAAAGGCACTTTTAAATATTCCCAGATTCGCGTTTACCCGATGTTCGCCCAGCCCTATGAAGCCGAGATTCCCAGCAGTAAAGGCGGTCACGGCGGCGCGGACCCGGTCATGCTTGAGCAGATTTTCTCGCCCAACCCGCCGGATGATCCGTTCAAGCGTGCGGCTTCGCACATCGACGGCGCAGCATCCATCCTGATGGGCATCAGCGCCAACAAGTCGATGGCGACCGGTCTGCCCGTGAACGTCGATGATCTGCTGAAACTGCCGGAGAAGGAGACCTCCCCGACCACGCGCTGACCAATCGCTACCCAATCTCAATGCTGACAGAACGCAGGCGGCCTTATTCTTATATCAGAAGATCGCCGTGATGGGCGGGTAAAAACTCTTTGTGGATTGAGATAGGGACTGCTTAAAATGATCAAAATCGGATTACTTGCCACACTGGAAGGGCCGTTTCGGATTCTGGGCGAGGACGGGGTTCGGGGCGCGCAGATGGCGCTGGCCGAGTTCGATTATCAGGCGGCAGGTCAGCCGGTGGACCTGGTCATTCGGGGAACCAATGCAATCGGGGATTACGCGGCCCTCGCTGCTGCCGACCTGATTGATCAGGAGGCCT
Organism: Anaerolineae bacterium; assembly: GCA_019912905.1. Classification (GTDB taxonomy): domain Bacteria; phylum Chloroflexota; class Anaerolineae; order Aggregatilineales; family Phototrophicaceae. The sequence continues at coordinate 111 of JAIOHO010000976.1, read as the reverse complement.
GCGATCTCATTGTGGGTCCACTCTCCGGTGACGAGGGCGTGGCGATCCGCGAGTTTGCCAAACAGCGCCCGGACCATGTCTTCATCAACGGCACGGCAGGGTCTCAGGCGC
>JAIOHO010000975.1 GCA_019912905.1 Anaerolineae bacterium | reverse complement strand
CGTTCATTGTTTCAGCCACAATAGTATGAGGATTACGGTTTATGCAAGCCATTGAGGGTCTTAGAAACGCCTGGCGGCTGTCCGATGTGCGCAGCAAGCTGCTGTTCACCGGCCTTATCCTGCTGGTGTACCAGTTTGCCGCTCACGTGCCCGTCATCGGCGTGGACCGCGAAGCGCTGCGCGGTATTCTGGAATCGCAGGGAGCCGGGTTTATCGGCGTGCTGAACCTGCTTTCGGGGGGAGCCGTCTCGAACTTCAGCGTCATTGCGATGGGGGTGTACCCCTACATCACGGCTTCGATCATTTTCCAACTGCTGGTTCCGATCATCCCCCAGCTTGAAGCCCTCCAGCGCGAACCGGGCGGCAACGAGAAAATTCAGCGCTATACCTATTATCTGGCGATCCCTATGGCGATCATCCAGGCAATCGGCCAGATCGCTATTTTCAGCAGCTTTAATGCTTCCGGCAGGCCGCTCATTGCGGGCTTTGGCGAAAATCCGCTGGTCACCCTCACCGTGATCACCACCATGACCGCCGGGACGATGTTCGCCGTCTGGCTGGGCGATCTGATCACCGAGGAAGGCATCGGCAACGGGATCTCGATCATCATCTTCGCCGGGATCGTGGCGAATGCGCCCTCGAACCTGGCACAGCTGCTCACCACGACGACCCAGCCGATCTACAACGCCCTGCTGTTCGTCGTCATCGTCCTGTTCACGATTGCGACGGTTGTCTTTATTCAAGAGGGGGTCAGGCGAATCCCGGTGCAGTATGGCAAGCGTGTGCGGGGCCGCAAGCAGTACGGTGGAGCCAGCACGCATATCCCGCTGCGCGTTAACCCGGTAGGCATGATCCCGCTGATCTTCGCGCAGTCCATCATCACCTTCCCGGCCATCATCGCCAACCTGTTCCCGCCGGGGCCGCTGGGTGATTCGATCACGCTGACCTTCGGGCAGCAGCAGGGCCTGGGGTACTGGGGGTCGTTCTTCCTGCTGACTGTGGGCTTTACGTTTTTCTATGCCGAGACGATGATTGCCAATCAGAACCTGGCCGAAAATTTACAGCGGCAGGGTGGCTTCATTCCCGGCATCCGACCGGGCAAACGCACCCAGGAATACATTGTGCGCGTGTCCCGGCGCATCACCCTGGTCGGTGCGTTGTTCCTGGGGTTCATCGCGGTCATTCCAGGGCTGGTCGATCTGCTGAACAGCCTGCTGTTCCCGACAGAGTTTCTCAGCGGCGGCAACTCGCTCAATGCGGCACGCGTCATCACCGGTTCCGGCCTCATCATCGTGGTCGGCGTGGTCATCGACACGATGCGCCAGCTCGAGGCCCAGCTCGTCATGCGCAATTACGAAGGGTTCATGCGCTAAATCGTGTTTGCTACGGTGCAGACAATGTGCCCACATCCATTGTCTGCCCTGCGTCGCAACCGGCATCTGGTCTACACCAGAACGGAAGTAAAATGAGCTTATACATCATCATTATGGGTGTGCAGGGCGCAGGCAAAGGCGTCCAGGCGAAGTTCATCAGCAGTGAATACAGTATTCCGCACATCTCGACCGGCGACCTGTTCCGGGCGATGAAGACGCGTGAAGATGAACTTGCCCGCCGCATCCAGCAGATCATGGCATCGGGCCAGCTTGTGTCCGACGACGTCACCAACGAAGTCCTGCGCGACCGCCTTGAACAACCGGATGCGGCCAACGGAGTCATCCTCGATGGTTATCCGCGCAATCCGGCTCAGGCCGACTGGCTGGCGGATTATCTCAAGAGTCGTGGCGAGGCAGTCACGGCGGTGCTGCTGCTCAATCTGGACCTGTTCACCGCGTTCAAGCGCGCTTTTGGCCGTGTATCCTCTGCGGAAACCGGCAAGATCTACAATATATTCTTCGATGATGACGGCATCGACTGGCACTACGAAGAAGATTCTGAGGGTAAGTTCCCGCCGCGTGTGGTCGCCACCGAGACGGAAACCGGCAAGTCGCTCGTGCGCCGTCCCGACGACGCCAACGCGGGGGCGATTATCAAGCGTATCGATACTTATCTGGAAACAACCATGCCGCTGGTGGATTATTATCGCCGGACGGGACTGCTTCGGGAAATCGACGCCGCCCAATCCATCGAAGATGTCAGCCAGTCGATCCGAACGGTTATTGAACAATCGTCGTAACAGATATGACCATTCACTACAAAACGCCGGATGAACTCGTCATTATGCGCGAGGCGGGACGGATCGTGGCGGTCGCTCATCAGGCAATGCGTGACGCCATCCGCCCCGGGGTGACCACTGGCGAATTGAATAAACTGGCCGATACGGTGCTGCGCGATCATGGTGCGACGCCGGCTTTTCTGGGGTATCCCAAGCACAATTCGCCGGACTACCCGGCCTCGATCTGTGCTTCGGTCAACGAAGAACTGGTGCATGGAATCCCGGGCAAGCGGGCGCTGAAAGAAGGCGACATCATCAGTATCGACATCGGCTCAGTGTACCAGGGCTTTGTCGGCGACTCGGCCTGGACCTATGCGGTCGGCGAAGTGCAGCCCGCCGTGCAGCGCCTGCTGGAAGTCTCCGAGCAAGCCCTGTGGGTGGGCATCCAGGCATCCGTCATGCCCCACGAAACCCGCGACGTGGCGATGGCGATCCAGCAGCATGTGGAGAAACACGGCTACAGTGTCGTGCGCGAATATACCGGGCACGGCGTCGGGCGCAAGATGCATGAAGAGCCGCAGGTGCCCAACTGGTGGCCGCGTGGCCGCCGACAGCGCCAGAACTGGGTAAGTTATACGCTCAGGCCGGGCATGACCTACGCGCTAGAGCCGATGGTGAATGCGGGACGGCCCGAAGTCCGCGAATTGTCGGACAAATGGACCGTCGCTACCCGCGATCGCTCGCTGTGTACCCACTTCGAGCATACGATCGCCATTACAGCGGGGGAGCCGTTGATCTTAACGGTCCCATAGTATTGACACTGGACGCACGTTCATTCGATTGCTATAATACCTGTTCTTTCAAAGGCAGTCAGGAACCGAATCATGCGAGTATCCACATCGATCAAAAAACGTTGCCCCAAGTGCCGCGTGATTAAGCGTCATGGTCGGGTAATGATTATCTGCGAGAATCCCAAACATAAGCAGCGTCAGGGTTAAACTCAGGCGGAGGTAGCAGATGGCACGTATTGAAGGGGTGGATTTGCCCCGTGACAAACGCGTTGAAGTAGCACTGACATATATTTT
>JAIOHO010000974.1 GCA_019912905.1 Anaerolineae bacterium | reverse complement strand
GGGCAATCGGCAGGCCCAGGCCGAATCCGCGGGTGGTGTGCGCCTCGTCCGCCCGGTAAAAGCGCTCGAAGATGTGCTCTTGGACCTCGGGCGTCATCCCGATGCCGTCATCGCGGATCGACAGAATCAGGGACTCGGCGTTCGTCTGGCAGGTCAGCCAGATATGCCCCCCCTCGGCGTTATAGCGAATCGCGTTTTCGAGCAGGCAGAACAGCGCATGGGCCAGATCGCCTGAATCGCCCATCACATAGGGAGCTGACATAGGCAGATCGGCCTGCAAGTCCATGGATTTGGATTCCAGCATCGGCTGAAAACGCACGATAATCGCTTGAACGACAGCTTTCATATTGATCTCGTGCAGTTGGTCAAACGTGCTCTGATCGAGGCGCAGCATGGTCGTCAGGGCATCGATCAGGCCTGCCAGATTGTCCGCCTGCTGCTGGATGCGATCGCGCAGTTCGCGCTGACGCTCCACATCAGTGGATTTTTCGAGCAGAAACAGCTCAGTATTGATGATCGACAGCGGCGTGCGGAACTCATGGGCAGCGTCGCGCATAAACTGAGCCAGGATACCGGTGCGTTCGCGTTCCAGCGCCAGCTCAAGCCGCTGCCGGTCCAACTGTTTGCGCTCGGTGCTGTCGGCCACAAATGCCATGCCAACCGGCTCACCCTCGAACTCGATAAAGCTGAGGGCAACCTCGATCGGAAACTGCTCCCCGTTTTTGTGGAGTCCGTAAAGCTCCATGCCCATACCCATGATCCGCTGGCGGGGCTTGTCGAAAAACCCCGCGCGATGCGACTCGTGCACATGATGATACGTTTCCGGCATGAGGGCTTCAAGCTGGATGCGGTTGATCTCCTGGCTGCTGTAGCCAAACAACTGTTCCGCCGTCTTATTCGACGAAATGACCACCCCCCGATTGTTGACGAGCAGCACCCCCACCGGGGCGGCTTCCAGCAGCGTGCGGAAGCGATTCTCGCTGGCGCGCAGGGTTTCTTCTGCCCGTTTCTGAACGATCAGGTGCCCGACAATCGACCCATACAGCGCCAGCAGATCCGCCTCGAAAGGCCGGGGTGGATGCTTATGGCGCAGATTATCCACAAAAAGGACCCCGACGGTGTGCGCCCCATCCCACACTGCGGCGATCCCGCTCCATCCCCGTCCCACCTCGACATCGTAGTCCTGAAGGCCGGTCGATTCGGTGATGGACACATACCCGGCGTCCTGGAAGATCCGCTGCGCCCATTCGCTGTCAGGAGACAGGAGGTCATGATAATCCCGTTCGTCGCGCACCTTTCCGTCCGGGTCCGTGCCATAGGTCCCGGCCACAGCGCTGCGATCCTCGGTGATGAGCATCAACCCCAGACGATCAAAACCCAGATGCTCCAGTCCGGTCTGGATGACCTGACGGTAAAGCGTATCGAGATTCTCGACACGGGCCAATTTCATATGGGCGCCATGCAGCCGTTTAAGATACTCCTGAAACTCGCGTGCGGCTTGTTCCCGGTTCCTCAGTTGGCCCTCCACCCGCTTGCGAATGATGAGGTTGCCCAACGACGCCCCATACAGGGCCAGCAGTTCCGATTCATAGGGGCGTGGGGGGCGCTGGTAACGCAGGTTATCGATGGTCAGCGCGCCCAGGACCAGATCGCCTTGCTGCATGACGGCCATCGCATACCAACCCCGTCCGGCGACCACGTTGAAATCCGTCAGGGTCACATTTTCCCACAGAACGACACGATCGGGCTGACGCAGGACCTGCTGCCATTCATTAAGCTGCTGCTGCTGGAAGCGGATGTGCCGCTTGTCACGCACCTGCCCCTCACGGTCCATGCCATATTCCACGCGCAGATTGTCGCCATCCCGCAGTGCGATGAGCGCGCGATCAAATCCTAATGCCGAACAGCCCAGGACAATGGCCTGATAGCAGAGTTCGTCTTCCGTTTCGGCACGCGCCAGTTCGATATTGATCTGATTCAAACGTTTGAGATAGTCCTGAAACTCGCGCGCCGTTTGTTCGCGCTCCGCCAGGGCGACCTCCGTTTTCTTGTAGAAAGTCACATCCCGGATGATTGCCAGGACCGTGTCTGGGCTGTCAGCTACGACCCGGGCCTCTTCATAGAGGATGGGCGCATCAGCCTCCTCCAGCTTGTAGCCGCGGATCTGGGCCTCACGGGTGCGCAGCGCGTCCACGACCGCCTGAATCAGCATGTCCGCCGCTTCGGGTAAAAGCATCTCCTGCACGGGAATCGGCTCTGGCAGTGCCAGCAGGTCACTCTCCTGGCCGGAGATGAATTCGATCACACGATTATCGGACCCAATGCGCAGGATCATGTCGGGGATGGCACGAATAATCGCCCGAAAGCGCGCTTCGCTGGTCCGCAGCGCCTGCTCGATCTGTTTACGATCGGTCACATCGCGTACGATACTTTGAAAGTGGCTCGGGTTGCCGTCCAGATCATAGACCAGCGCCGCGTTCACCTCCCCGACCAGTACGCTGCCGTCCTTGCGCCGAAATCGCCGCTCGTAAATCGGCATCGTTTCATCCGCCAGCATCTGGTTGGCCCGGGCAAGACT
>JAIOHO010000973.1 GCA_019912905.1 Anaerolineae bacterium | reverse complement strand
TGCTGCTGCTGCCGATCGCGGCCCTGCTTGGCGCGTGGCTGACCCCGGTGCGGCTGACTCGCTGGATACGCCCGGCCCGCTGGATCTACGGCATCACATTGGTGGCCCTCGCCCTGCCTGGCATGGTCAGCACCCTGTACGACAGCAGCGCGGGTTGGGATTGGCTGTGGAACGGCGCGCTGCCGGACGATTCTGCCAAATACCGTTCCGGCAACGCCGCGCTGATGTGGGTCGTGGATGGTCTGCAAAAATGGGCCGACGAGCACCCGGACGAGCCGTTGGTGGTGGCCGCGCCGGGCATCGAACGCCTGCGATTTTTCTTCCCGCTGGCAGACATCCGCGTGGACGAAGCCCCCACCCGCTGGGACCAGCTTGCGGGCGTCACCTACTTTATCGACAGCGCACCGGAAGGGCGCGGGGCCTATGGCGGCATTCCCCTGGAAGATAATCAGGTCTTATCCGGACTGGCGCTCGCCACGGAGGATGAGCAGGAAATCGCCGAAGAACGGGCCATCCTGCGGCGGGCCTGGTGGAAAGACGATGGTTTCTTCAGCTACACCGTCTACGAACTGCACCTGGAAAATCGCCTGCACGAACCGAGCAGCCCGCCAATCCAGGCGCGGGAAGACCGCGATGTGAGCTTCGGCGGTTTCGTGCGTTTCCTGGGGCACGACATTGGCGGCGACTATTTCTGGCCGGGTCGCCGGCTGGTGCTGCGCCTGTACTGGGAAGTTCTCACCGCGCCCGATCATGACTACACGATCTACATCCACCTGCGCGACGCCAACGGTCAGGTCCAGGCAGCCTGGGACGGACCGATCAGCCGTACCCAGGATGGCCGCTATTACAGTTCGCTGGTCTGGGAACCGGGCGAATTCATCGTCGATTACCGGCGGATCAGGCTGCCGGAGGACACCCAGGCCCCACCTGGCGAGGGCTATCAGATCGTCATCGGCCTGTACGATGCGCAGACCAACACCCGCGTGCCCGTCGCCATCGACGGCGAACCGGCGGGCGACGGTTACGTGCTGCCTGCCGAATTCCGCATCGTACCCGAACAGCCGGGTTAAGCCGAGCGCTCCGGCACGAGGCGAACCGCGTTGCCCCAGGGATCGTCAAACAATAATGCGGAATCGGCACGTGTGAAGGCGACACCAGCCGCATCCAGCCGAGTCGCCACCTGATCGCGTGCTGCCTCATCCGCTACCAGAATGGTGAACTGGCGCAGGCCGACCGAATCCGCCGGAGGCTGGGGCGCGCGGCGGCTGTGCCAGATATTCATGCCGATGTGGTGATGATAGCCCCCGGCAGACACGAACAGCGCCGACGCCATGTCCGCCACCACGTCGAACCCAAGCACACCCGCATAAAAGGCGCGGGCCTGGGGGATGTCGCCGACGCGCAGGTGCATATGACCGATGGTCGTCCCCTCCGGCATGCCGGTAAACGGCGCATCAGGGTCCTCGACCGAAGCAATCACCGCATCGACATCAACTGGGTCTGTTCCCATGACCACCTTTGACCCCTGCCAGCGCCAGCTATCGCGCGGGCGATCGCGGTAGATTTCCAGGCCGTTGCCGTCGGGGTCATCCAGGTACATGGCTTCGCTGACATAGTGATCGCCGAAGCCGCCGATCGGGTATTGATAGCGCGCCAGGCTGAGGATCACGCGGCCCAGGTCGGCGCGCGTGGGCACCAGAATCGCCACATGATACAGGCCGGTGCTGTATTGGGGCTGCGGCTGCGCCCCCGGGATTTCCTGAAGATGCAGCAGCGGCGTGTGCCCGGCACCCACCGTCGCGCGGGAAGCCACCTGTTCCAGAGTCGTCATGCCGAGCACGCGGGTGTAAAAATCAACCGAGCGCGCCAGGTCAGACACTGCGAGGGTGACCGGTCCCATGTGCGTGGCGGGATGGATAGCCGCCGCGGGAGTTCCCGCCACAACCTGATTCTTGTCCATGTGAATTTCTCCTCCCCGGTTTGTCCTGATCTTGGTCGATCAGAAAACCAGTGCTCATTCCGATTCGACTAATCTTACACCTCAAAACGGGTTTACCCAGGCCGTGTTAACCGAGGGGTGGGCCGTTTAGCAGGGCATCACGCTGACCGGCCATAAACTCAGCCACGCGCATCGGCGTCTGCCCGGTGAGCGTCTCGAAAGTATCGGTCACCTCTGAGAACACACCCTGCGCGATGCCGGTATTAAACGAGGCGAACATCTCCGCCGCGGGACGGGGCAGACCGGCGTTCACCATGTTCTCGATGACCACTTCCAGGTCGAGCGCCACGCAGTCGATCGGCTTGCCTGCCAGGGTGCTGGCGATCTGCGTCAGGTCAGCCTGCGACAGGGCTTGCGGCCCGGTGATGTCCAGCGTGCGCTGGCCCGTAAAGCCATCCGCCAGTGCTGCTGCCGCCGCGTGCGCGCAGTCTTCACGGGTGATGTAAGCCGTTTTGCCGTCGCCGCAGGCGTGGAACAGCGTGCCCATCTGAATCGCGCGGCTGAACGTGCCCACCAGCGTATCCGTGTAGACATTATTGCGCAGAATCGTCCAACCCATCGAAGAATCTCTCAGGGCTTCTTCCGTACCAAAATGCTGAGGTGTCAGTTGAACGGGCGAGTCCGGGCTGGCGTTGGTAATCGAGGTGTAGAGGACATGCCCCACACCTGCCGCTTCCGCCGCCTGAATCGCCGCCCGATGCTGTTTGAGCCGACGCCCCGGTTCGACGACCGCATCCGTGCTGATCAGCAGCAGGCGGTCCGCCCCGGCAAAGGCAGCAGGCAGCGAGGCCGGGTCGTCGAAGTCACCGTGCCGCACCGACACGCCGCGCCCGGCAAAATCTGCCAGCTTATCCGGCGTGCGAGTCACCGCGATCACCGGTCCCGCCTGGGCTTCCAGCAGCAGGTCCAGCACGCGGCGGCCCATATGACCGGACGCCCCAGTAACCAGCAAAGCAGGCTGGTGAGTTGAAGACATGAATCACTCCTTACCATACGTCTAAGGTCCAATAGTTACTTTAAGTGATTTACGCTATAATGGGAAGCAGGCACTTTGGCGTGAGGGAGTTACCGGATGGAAACCATCAGCATACAGCCCGGCGTTTATAACGGAGACTGCCCCACCCGGCAGGCCCTCGACCGCATCGCCGACAAGTGGACGACGCTGGTCATCGGTCTGCTCGAAGACGGGCCGCTGCGGTTTTCAGAATTGCAGCGCGGCATTGGCGGCATTTCACAGAAGATGCTGACCCAGACCCTCAGAACGCTGGAACGGGATGGACTCGTCAGCCGGACGGTTTACCCCGAAGTCCCGCCGCGCGTGGAATATGAATTGACCGAACTCGGCAGAACGCTGTGCGAACCCATCGCGGCCATCCGCCGCTGGGCCGAGGAACACATCGAAGCGGTGACCGCTGCCCAGATCGCCTATGACCAGCGGGAAACGCGCAAGCGCGGCTGATCGTTACAGCGCCGCCACCGCGGAAGCCAGCTTGCGCTGCACGGTCTTGGTGTTGAAACGCTGCCAGACTGCCGGGAACTGATCGTGCAGGGCTGGCTTTTCACGCTCCAGATGACCAAGATACAGCCACAGGGCCGCATTCTCGTCCCCATCCAGGTCTTCCATCAAGTCGGTCAGCGCCTCGCGGGCGACTTCGATGTCGTTCATGCGCCCCAGCACATCCTGAATCTGCTTCAGTTCGTTGATAAAACCGCCGATGTCTTTACCCAGTACACCCGAGAACAGCGACACCACATAGCGCAGGCGCTTGAACTCGATGCGCAGCGCGTGGAACGTCGGGCCATCGGCGCTGTCGAGCACCGGTTCATAAGCCCGGACCGCCGCCAGGTGCTGGTAAATGAGCGGTGGCAGCACATGCCGGACCTGAAACGGAACGACAGTGCCCTCGGGGACGCTGCGCGCGCCTGCGCCTGGCGTGGTCAGAAATTCGACATAATTTTTCAGAAAACGCCGGTATCCTTTGCTGTCGAGCGTCTCAATCAGGTGACGGCGGGCCACCACGCGGCGCTGATCGAGCGAATCGATCACGTCGCGCAGCGCATTGGCCTGTCCATCTTCAGCAGGCAGCTCGAAACTGCTCAGATCATGGATCATGACGTCCAGATCGCGCACAGAAGCCAGCGCCCGCATGACTTTTCTCAGGTCACGGCGATAAGTGCGCAGCACCCCCGGCTGAAAATATTCGTCCAGCAGCCGGAACGCGCTGCGGGTCTGGCGGATGGCAACGCGCATTTTGTGGACATTCTCGATGTCTTCGCCGGTTCGCGCACCGGCATCATACTGGAGGATCTTCACAAATTCGCCCTGGAGCACTTTGCGCCCGGCCTCGGTAATGGCATCCTCAGGCTGAACAGGCTGCATTTGCGCCTGCACCATCTCCAGAAGCTGCTCGTTCGAAATGTCCTTTTTCTTCCCCACGGACCAGACCTTTCCCAATAACCAGATTCGACGTGCGCTGTTGAGGCCATATTTTAACAGAAAGTAAAAATATGTTAAGTTTTCTTAAAAATAATCCAATCCTAAATTCATCTTACTCGTAGAACACAAGGGTTTCTAGCGCTTCTCTTAACATGGCTGCCCTTTGATGATCCAGTGAAGCCCGGATGGGCACGGACCAGGCGAATTTTCGAGGTGGCATCCAGTGGAACGGGTCAAACAAAAGCCTGATCCAAACTTGACGCTATAATAAGGATCAGATCGACATTTCAACAGGACGCCAGCGGGGGAATCAGCATGACACAATGGGAATACCTGACGCTCTTTCTGGAAGCAAAAGTCCATAAAGGCGACGACGAGCGAATCTCCAGACGATTCAACCCGAAAAAGCTGGCAAAAAACGCGCCAGAGCGCTTAATCCCGGAATTAGACCAACTCGGCGAAACCGGCTGGGAGCTGATCCATATGGAACCGGTCGCCAAGGTCGGCGGTAAGGGTGATGTGCTGTTTCATGGTGCGCCGCGCTGGAGCAGCACCTATTTCTGCGTGTTCAAGCGTCCCAAGGCCGGGACGGTTCAGTCGAGTGCCTGGACCCCGGCGGAACAGATGCAGCCAGCGCCAGCGACGAATCTGCGTCCCAAAGCGCCATTCCCGTCCACCTCTGCCGAGCCGGGCGACGATGCGCCGCAAGGTTAGCCGGTGACGAACCGAGTCGCCCTGATTACCGGCGTCTCCAGCGGGATTGGCCGCGCCACCGCGCTGGCCTTCATTCAACAGGGTACATCCGTCGCCGGAGTCGCCCGCCGCACGGACCGGCTGACGGAATTGGAGGCAGCCAT
>JAIOHO010000972.1 GCA_019912905.1 Anaerolineae bacterium | reverse complement strand
CGACCATCTTCCACGCGCTGAGATCGACAGCCATTATTCGCGGGATGTGGTGGTGGTGGGGTTTTCCGGTCATCACCCTCATGTTTATCTTTATTGCGTTGTTCCTGATTGCGGTCGGTCTGGATGAAATCGCGAACCCCCGCTTGAGAGGAGTTCAAGGTTAATTATGTCATCTATGCCTACTGTCATCACCAGCCAGAATCCAACCAAGACGCGGGAGAAAGTCCTCGAGGTCAAGAACCTGCGCGTTCACTATGAAACGCCAAAGGGTGACGTCATCGCGGTCAACGGCATCGATTTTCACCTGTACAAAGGGGAGACACTCGGCCTCGTGGGAGAAAGCGGCTGTGGCAAGAGCACGGCGACCGCGGGCATTCTGCGCCTGGTTCAGCCGCCAGGCCGCATCGTCAGCGGCGAAGTGCTGCTGAACGGCTTGGATCTGATGAAATTGAGCGAATCGGAACTGCGCAGAGTACGCTGGACTGAAGCCTCGCTCGTCCCACAGGGGGCCATGAACTCGCTCAACCCAGTGATGAAAGTCAAAGATCAGATCGCTGATGGCATCCTTGCCCATACGCCCCATATTTCCAAACAGGCGTTGAAGGAGCGCATCTACGAACTGCTCAATCTCGTCGGTCTGCCGGGGCGCGTCTATGACCTGTACCCGCATGAACTGAGCGGCGGCATGAAGCAGCGCGTCTGCATCGCTATGGGCATCGCCCTGAACCCGTCACTGATCATCGCCGATGAGCCGACCAGCGCGCTCGATGTGGTCGTCCAGCGCGTGGTCGCGCAGACCCTGCTGGACGTGAAAAAGAAGCTCGGCGTCTCGATGATTCTGATCGGCCACGACATGGGCCTGCAAGCCCAGCTGGTAGACCGCATCGCCGTCATGTATGCCGGCAACATCGTCGAAATCGCGCCCGTCCGGTCGATCTTCGAGGAACCGCTGCATCCTTATACGCAGCTGCTGATCAACTCGATCCCGTCGATCAAAGAGCGCAAACCGCTCAAGGTGACCGAGGGTCTGACTCATGACCTGCGCAACCCGCCGCCGGGCTGCATCTTCCAATTCCGCTGTCCCCAGGTGATGGACCACTGCCGCCAGGTTGCGCCGCCGCTGCGCGAACTGCGGCCTGAACATTACGTCGCCTGTCACCTGTACGAATAGGGAGCCGCCATGTCGTCCACTCCACCACTCCTGGAAATTCGCAACGCCACCAAGATCTACGGCTCGAAGGGCCTGTTTGGTCGCAAGGCCGGTCCGCGGACGGTCGCGCTGCAAGACTTCAATCTGACCATCGCCGAACGCCCGGCGTCAATCACGACCATCGCAGGCGAAAGCGGCAGCGGCAAAACAACACTCGCCAATACCGTGCTCGGCTTCACAAGGCTGACCTCCGGCGAAATCCTCTACAAAGGCCGGAACGTCGCCGAATTAGAGGGAGCCGACAAACTGAACTACCGCCGCGAAGTCCAGGCGATTTTTCAGGACCCTTACGAAGTCTATAATCCGTTTTACCGGGTGCGCCATATTTTCGACATGGTCATCCGGCGCTTCAAGCTGGCTCATAACAAAGCCGAAGCGCGCGACGTCATCGAGGAAGCGCTCAAGATCGTCGGCCTGCGCGGGGAAGAAGTCCTCGAAAAGTACCCGCACCAGCTTTCCGGCGGCCAGCGCCAGCGCATGATGGTCGCGCGCGCCTATCTGCTCAAGCCGGGGCTGATCGTCGCCGATGAGCCGGTTTCGATGGTGGATGCCTCGCTGCGGGCCATGATTCTGGACATCATGCTGCGGCTGCGGGACGAAAGCAACATTTCGTTCATGTACATCACCCACGACCTCAGCACTGCCTACCAGATTGGCGACGACATCTATATCCTGTATCAGGGGTCGGTCGCGGAGCGCGGCGAAACCACCCAGGTCATCGAACAACCGAAGCACCCCTACGTGCAGCTCCTGATCGAATCGATCCCGGAGCCTGATCCCGATGAAAAGTGGGATACCGAAATCTCCTTCCCAACCGAGGAGGAGATGCGCGAGTCGGCCACCAGCGGCTGCCGGTTTTATCCCCGCTGCCGCTACCACATGGATCACTGCCTGACGGCCCAGCCGCCGCTTTACCCCATCAGCGAGGAGCATGAGGCTGCCTGTTAC
>JAIOHO010000971.1 GCA_019912905.1 Anaerolineae bacterium | reverse complement strand
CGTCAGCGCCGATAAGGTGGTCAGGGTCAGATCGAAGCCCAGCGCAGGCACAAATTTTGCCAGCGCGCCGCCGGTCAGCAGGACTCCGTCCGAATCATCCGCCAGATCGCCATACTGCAGCGGGCAGCCTGAGCATCATGCTGCGCCAGCACCGGGGTCAGCGGCAGCGCCTGTTGAAGCGCATCAGCCAATACCGGCGCCGGCAGGCGTCGAGCCAGCGCCATAAATGCAGTCTCGTCACGTGGAACATCTCCCTCTGTCATGAGCATCACCAACCAATGCCCATGTTCGACTGGCATAAGGACGCCGCCGGGTTGACCCGCCTGAGGCAGAATCAACAGAGCCTGCCAACCCGCTTGGTAAGCCAGCGGACGGCGGTAGAGGCGCGCAGCCAGGCCGATGGGACTGCCGGTGATGGTTCGCGTCGGCAGCGGCCAGCCTGCCTGCTGAAGGGGATGGTTTACAGGAACGGGTGCGCCAGCCGCATAGACCACCAGGTCCGCCGGGATAATTTCGCCTGTGGATGCGCCGCGAAGCCCCAGCCGCAGGCCGCTGCGGGCCGTACCCCGTTCTATACCAACCACCTCCCGGCCTTCCAGAAAGGTGACCCGCCCGCCGCTGTAATCGAGCAGGCGCTGGCGCAGCACCTGTTGCAGCAGGTTGAGCGTGACGGGGCGCGAGATCAAATCGGAGTGAAAACGGGGTGCCCATCCGCCGGGCAGCAGCATCGCCGCATCTGCGGTCCATTCGACGGTCGGCGCGCCTGCCGTCATCAGTTCGGCGCTGAGACCGGGAAATAACCGCTCGAGATTACGAAAACCCTGTACGGACAGCAGGTGCATGGGCAGCGCTTCGGCGAGGTTTTGTGGCAAAGCCGCTTCAGTGGGCAGGACGCCGGAGACGACGACGATGACGCGCTGGAAATACTCGGTCAGGGCACGGGCGGTCAGCAGGCCATCCAGCCCTGCGCCCAACACCACCGCATGTTGATTCTGCGAAATCTGGGGAAAGCGAACCAAATCCGCACGCTCCAGGCAAACAGGCCGCACATCCAGAGTTTAGCATAAAGATGGGCGTAGGAGCGTATAGAAAATTCACAGTTGGCGCATGTCGGGAGGCAGGAGACTCCGTCGCACGTCGAATATTTTCGTCCCGAACTCGACGACGAACTGGGACTGCTTGAACCGCTGATTAAGGCTTTTTGCCCACCCGATCGACGGCAAAGTCGAGCGCGACAAAGTACGAATCGCCCACGCCGAGCAGCTTCCACAGGGTCGAGCGCCCGTGCTCCTCGGTGGCGGCACGTTCGATTTCGCCGTCCAGCCAACCCTTCAGGCCGTGATGCGCCAGCACGCGCAGCATACGATCGGCAATCGTCTTCGGCATCGTGCCCAGACGCCCGCGCCCACTCTGAAGCAGATCGACCAGCGGCTGTTCACGGTTGATGTCGGCGGCCAGCTCACGCCAGGGACCAAAGGTGCTGGCATAGGCCTGATCGATATCCAGCACCAGTTCATTCACATCGGCGGGCTGCCCCTCGAAATAAACATCTGGCTTCGGCTCGTTGTGATGCAGCAAAATCGGGTGCTGCTCGGCGATGAACAGGCTGCCAAACAAGCCCAGACTCAGACGATGTTCGTGGACGCTCAGTACGCGGATGAGGTAGGTATTGCGGTCACGCAGACCCTGCGCCGCGTCGTCATATTCAGCAGTCTGGACAAACAACTGAAGCTCGTTGGGCACGCCGCCCATCTGGGCCATCAGCAGAATCCCGACCTGATGGTCGCCCTCCAGTTCCCCCAAGAGCTGTGCGCGGTCCGGCATCGGTCAGCCTCGCAGTTTGCCTGCACGGATAAAGACATCCGGCGCGGGATGCTGGACACTTTCGAAATCCGCCAGCACTGCCTGCACATCATAAGGGAGCGGACGCAGATCGACCGCCGCTTCGCCTTTCTCAAAGGTGAACAGGCCCCATTCGGCCATCCGCGGCGCGCCAAACGACCAGCCGACGCTGCCCACGTTGATGGCCCGCCACGAACCCAGGTCGCGGTCCATGTGCAGGTGAGTGTGGCCGCCGATCCCCATCCGTCCTTCCCGGTCGAGCAGCGCATCCCGCGCTTCTTCATCAGTCGTGTCCGGCTTGAGCGCGTTGGATTCATCATTACCGGGGATGCCATGATAGCCGATGACCGGGCCGTAACCTTCGGCGTGAAGCTGCACTTCGGCCCCGCGAATCTGTTTGAGAAATTCATAATCGGCATAACTGATCTGCTCGACCGTCCAGTTCAAGGCCGTATCACGTCCCTGCCAGCGTGCGGCCAGATTTTTAAAGGTCTCCTCATCCTGGGCCGAGGGCGTTCGCGGGCGTGTGCCGTTGACCAGATAGCGGTCGGTGTTGCCGCCGATGACCTTGAACTTTTCCTTACCGATCTGTTCCTGCAACTCACGCACCCGCTGGATGCAGGCTGCCGGGCGCGGCCCGAAAGCGGCCAGGTCGCCCAGAATCCAGATCTGATCGAACTCACCCTGACTCTGTACATCGGCCCAGGCGGTCTCGAAGGCCGTCAGGTTGCCGTGAATGTCGGATAACACTGCCAGACGCATGGCTGTCCTTTCCTGATGGTGACTGCACTGGCCCAATACTAGCGCAGGACGCCCGGCCCTGACAGCACCATTCCACTACACGCTGATCTTCCCCTGCGCGCTCAGCCAGTCCAGCGCTTCGAACACCGCCTGAAGCGAGCTGTAACGCGGCTGGTAGTCGATCAGGCGGCGGGCTTTGTCGATGCTGGCATTCGGGCTGTGGGCAATATGGTCATAGGTCGCCCGTGCCTCGCTCTCGCCGACCTGCACGCGGAATTCCTCCCAGGCGCTGTAACGTAGATTGGCTGGCTGCCCGAAATGCGCAGCCACCGCCTCGGCATACCCGCGCAGTGTCAGCGCCGCCGGAGAAACCACGTGAAAACTCTCGCCAACCGATGTGCTCCAATGCAGCATGGCCTGCACGAACGACTGGGCGACATCCGCCGCATGCACGTGATGCAGCGTCTCCATACCCAGATTCGGCAGCAGCACCTCGTCCCCGTGTGCCAGCCGCTCAAACACTTCCAGGTTCAGGTTGCCCTGGGGATTAATCGGCGACCAGCCCGGCCCGACGATATGCCCCGGATGCAGCAGCGTGGCCGGGAAACCATTCTGCCGGGCCTCGCGCAGCAGGTAGGCTTCGATAGCCGCTTTGTGGATGCCGTAATCGCCGAAGGGCTGACGCGGTTGATCTTCAGTGGCGGGGACGCTGACACTGGGACCATAAATCCAGATCGTGCCGCAGTGCAGAAAATGCTCCACATGCCCGCGCAGAGCTTCGACCAAGTGCCGGGCGCTGGCCTCCGTGAAACAGATCAGATCCACCACGACATCCGCCCCCAGCGCGCGAACCTTCGGCCCGAATTCAGCGCGCTGTTCGTCAGCCTGACGATCCATCGTCACGTAGCGGACCGTTTTCCAGGCCGGATGATCCTGATAGGGGTTGCGCTGGCCCCGGCTGACCACGGTGACCGTGTGCCCCCGCTCCACCAGTTCCGGGACCAGATACGTCCCGATATGGCCGGTGCCGCCGATGATCGCAACATGCATGTGGCTACCCTCTCATTTCTGGTTCAGACCGCAGTCGTTTCATAATGCCGGTTTCGGAC
>JAIOHO010000091.1 GCA_019912905.1 Anaerolineae bacterium | reverse complement strand
CACTGACTCCGCCCTGTAAAGACACACCTCCTGCCCCAAAAAAGCCGATATTCAGGTTGATGCTGGGCAGAGCATCCGGCTGGCCGACGATGGAAAGAGTCTCCTTTTTCAGGCGACCCCCGGGAACAAGGATTTCGATGCCGGACTGATTGATGAACCCCTGAGCGATTGCCAGACTGTTAGTGACGATGGTCAGCTTCTTAAAATGCTTGAGAAAGGGCACCAACGCAAAAGCCGTCGTGCTGGTGTCCAGGGCGATGCTGTAGCCTTCCTTGACCATCGCGGCAGCAGCAGCCCCGATGACCGTTTTGGCGTGGCGGTTATGGGCGCTGCGCAGGTCGAAAGGCAGCTCCGGCGGGAAATCTGCGGTTAGTAGTTTGCGGACTGCACCCCCATAAGTGCGTTCCAGCAGGCCTTCGATTTCGAGCGCACGGAGGTCCTGTCGGATCGTGACGGCACTGACGCACATTTCTTCGCTCAACTCGTTGACAAATACGCGGCCATTTGTTTTCAGTTTTTCGAGAATGGCCCGCCTCCGCTCGGTGACGAACATTGACACCGCTTTCACAAAGCGCTAATCTGAAAGAGAATGAAACCAATCGAATTTTCATTTTACATAATTTTGCGCAAGGAATAAACCGCAATGAACTATCAGGCCGATTATGAACGACTGGCCGAACGACTGAACCACTCAGGGATCAATGTCGCACAGGTTAAGGAGAAACTCAAAAAGCAGCATATCGAGACCCCTTCATGGGGGTATGGTAACAGCGGCACGCGCTTTAAGGTCTTCGCCTGGCCTGGTGCGGCCCGCACGGTTCAGGAAAAACTGGATGACGCCGGCTATATCCACAAACTGACCGGCGTGGCCCCGACCGTGGCGCTGCATATTCCATGGGACAAAACGGATGATTGGGACGCACTGGGGGAGTATGCCCGCTCGCAGGGTGTCGGGATCGGCGCGATCAATCCCAACGTGTTTCAGGACGATCAGTATAAGCTCGGCAGCATTACGAATCCATCGCCCGCCGTGCGCGAAGAAGCCGTGGCCCACATGGTCGAATGCTGCGAGATCATGGCAAAAACCGGCAGCGATCTCCTCAGCCTGTGGTTTGCCGACGGCACGAATTATGCGGGTCAGGACAGCGTGCGCGGGCGCAAGCGACGCATGGAGGAGGCCCTGGCTGAGACGTACAAGTATCTTCCAGCGGGCAGCCGGATGCTGATCGAGTATAAATTCTTCGAGCCGGGCTTTTATCACACTGACCTGTCCGACTGGGGCACCGCCTATGCCACCGCGCTCAAGCTGGGGCCGCAGGCTCAGGTGCTGGTCGATACCGGCCATCACGCCCAGGGCACGAATATCGCGCATATCGTCGCCTTCCTGCTGGATGAAGGCCGTCTGGGAGGGTTCCATTTCAATGCCCGCAAGTATGCCGATGACGACCTGATCGTCGGAACGACCAACCCCTTCGAGCTGTTCGACATCTACACCGAACTGGTAAGCGCCGGTGAGCTGGCCGACAATGTGGCTTACATGATCGACCAGAGCCACAA
>JAIOHO010000970.1 GCA_019912905.1 Anaerolineae bacterium | reverse complement strand
CATCAAGCCGGAGCGGGCAGAACTGGTGGACTTCTCCGAAGGCTACATCTCCCTGGAGCAGGTGCTGCTGGGACGAGCGGATGAGGAACGCTACACCGATGCCGACAGTCTGGTGGCGGACGAGAGCCTGATGGTCGGTGTGCAGCCCGGAACGACCAATTACTTCGTGGCGGTCGAGCTGGTGGGTGAAGATCGACTGATCGCCTACGAAACCTTCCCGATCGCGGTGCAGGCTCTGATCGCCGGGGATGTGGATGCGGTGGTGATGGACGACGTCGCCGGTCAGGGCTACGTCGGGATCAACTCCGACGCCGTGAAGATCGTCGGTGAATCGTTGACCTCGACCGAGGAACTGGGCTTCATCTTCCCCAAAGGCTCCGATCTGGTCGAACCCTTCAATGCGGCCCTCGACAGCATGAAAGCCGATGGCACCCTCGAAACCATCAACAATAAGTGGTTCCTCGGCTCCGAAGCAGAACAATAGTCTCTGGTATAGACGAGGATGGGGATGTCCTTGATGGGGCATCCCCACTTAGTGAGATACGAGTGTCGGCATGGAAGTTTCTGCACCGAAAGAAGATAAGCCCGCCAGAGACGATGATCTGGATGTTATTGCACACGAATCGCATGGCCGTGCGATGCCCTGGGCCTTCCTCTACACGTTTCCGTGGTGGGGTCTGGTGCTGGTGCTGCTGACGATTTGGGTCGTGTTCAGCATCGCCGCCAACGAGGTTTATTCCAACATTTTCAACCAGCTTCAGGCTGGCATTGCGATGACGCTGCGGGTCGCCGTGTCATCTTATGTTTTGGCCTTCGCAATCGGCCTGATGATTGGAGTTACCCGTTCCAATCTGCCCAGGCCGCGCTACGGTTTTCTTGGACGGTTGGCGAGCCTCGTTCATCTGGTACTCTACAACGTCGCAACCTTCTTTGTCATGGTCATGCGTGGGCTGCCGATTCTCATCGTCCTTCTCTTTTTTGCGTTTGTCATCATCCCGGCGGTGCGCAATTATCTGGCCGCCAACATGGGAATCCAGCTTGAGATTCGAGGCAGTTCACCCGAAGCCGCGATTGTGGCACTTTCGTTTACCTATGGCGCGTTTTTGTCGGAAACATTTCGCGCGGGAATCCAGTCCATCGAGCGTGGGCAGATCGAGGCATCCCGGTCTCTGGGAATGAATTACGGGCAAACCCTGCGCTACATTGTCCTGCCCCAGGCGATTCGCCGCGTGCTTCCGCCGCTTGGCAACGACTTTGTGTCGATGATTAAGGACTCTTCCCTGGTGGCGATCCTGGGTGTAAACGACCTGACTCAACTGGCAAAAGTCTCGTCCGGGGCATCATTCCGCTACCTGGAGACGTATTCGACGGTCGCGCTCATCTACCTGTCGATGACGATTGTCGGCTCGCTGCTGGTGCGCTATATCGAGCGGCGTGTGAGCCTGGACCGCTAGTCTCCAACATCTGTCTGCATGTCGTCAAGCTGAACCCAGTAAATATCCGGGCTGAAAATGGTATGCACAAATAAGCGCATATCCGGCGAGATAGCCAGACCTGCCAGCGGCGCCGCTAATTCTGTATATAAGACAATTTCCACCTGATCGTTGCTACAGCCCCCACTGGACTGGCATTGTGCCGGGTCCACCCGCCCGACGACCCCCCGTGTTCCCAGGGAATAAGCGAAATACAGGAAGCCATCCTCGGCCAGCACCATGCCGGTCGTATTCTGGAGTCCCGAGACTAGCGGTTGAGGCTCCACCGCAGCGGCTTCACCGCTGTCGAGCACATCGCTCTTGCTTACCCATTCGATCGCGCGGCGGGCGCTGCCGGTATTCGCCACGTAGATACTGGAATCATCGGCTACGATGCCTGTAGGTGATCGCAGACCAGTCAAAATCTCTCTGACTTCCCCATTCCGGTTAACCACCACCACGTCGTTGTTCTGAAGGTTTGTGATCAGAAATTCATTCTCGTCGAGGTACTCCATACCCCACGGACCATTGAGATCCGTCGCAATCGTTTCCACGCCGTTGCGGTCAATGCGCAGCAGTCGGTTTGCCTGGAAGTCTGGAATCCATAACGTGACTTCACCATTCGCGCTCTGTTCCGCGTGGAGCGTGTGTGCATTGCGCACGCCATAGATAAACGTGCGAGTCGCGCCTGTTTTGTCATCCAGTTCATAGACGGTCGAATCGCCGGTGCAGGCCGTGTAAAGGTTATTATTGAACCAGGCCAGACCATTCGGGCGCTGCACATTGCCGGTCAGGATCGACAGGTCCGCCTGGGTCCAGGGTTCAATCGCAGCCTGGTCGGTGGTTTCGGCAAATGGCGCTTCGGTCTCAGGTTCAGATGTGGGTGTTTTGGAGGGTGCTGGTGTCGAGGTGACTTGACCTTGCGACCCCACAATTGCCAGATCGAAAGCCAGCAGAATCACAATCATCAGCATACCGGCGAACTGCGTTCTATACATGAATACCTCATTACAATAAGGTCATCAGGACAAGACTTGCTCTAAACTCAAGGCGGGTAAAGCAATGTAAAAGGTAGCACCCATCCCTTCCTGACTTTCGAGCCAGATGCGGCCATTGTGGTTCTCGACAATGGTTTTAACCAGACTCAACCCAAGACCAGAACCACTGATGTGATCAGCACCTTTTTGTCTGCCGCGGAAGAAACGTTCGAATATCTTTTCATGCAGATCAGGCGGAATGCCGATACCCGTGTCCCTGATTTCAAAGATAATCTCGCCTTCGACACGACGAACCTGGATCATCACGCTGCCGTTCATGGGCGTGAATTTAATGGCATTTTCGACAAGGTTGATTAAGGCGCGTTCGAACTGCTCCTGATCGCCGAGAAAGTCGGGCAAATGCTCGTCGATCTCAACCTGAAGCGTGATGGCTTTGTCATCGGCCAGATGCTGGAGTTCATCTACGGTGTTGCTCACGCTTTTATCAACCCGGCATATTTCGAGTGCGGGAATACCAGATTTGACCCGTTCCAGATCCAGAATGCCGCCGATGATGCGATTCATCCGCTCCAACTGTTTATCAAT
>JAIOHO010000969.1 GCA_019912905.1 Anaerolineae bacterium | reverse complement strand
GTCAATCAAAAAAACCTAATCACGAACCGTCGCAAAAGGAGGACGATATAACGTGACATTCAACTGGGATGGCAAGCGGCGCTGGATTGCGCTCCTGCTGGTAATTGCCGGTGTCGTCGTGATGATCAACTGGCCGCCCGTGCTGCCGGTAATTCAGCTGCCCGGCGAGGTATATCCTGAGGGCTGGCAGCTTTTCGGTATGCCGATGACCAACACACTGGCAGGGTCCATCGTCGTGTGGATTTTGATCGGCTTGCTGGTCTATTACGTAGTGCGCAATCGCCCTGAACATGGAGGCGAAGTGCCCCGCGGCGGCTTCTATAACATGTTCGAATTGTTGTTTGAAGGTTTGTACGGGTTTATCGGCGGGATCGCTCCGGCCAAGTACCTGGACGCAATCTTCAAGATGTTTATGACCATCTTCATCATCGTCCTGTTGTCGAACTGGATGGAACTGATTCCGGGTGTGGACAGCATCGGCTTTTTGGAGCCACATGTCCATATTGCGGCTGACGGACATGAGGAAGTGCTGCCCGGCTATGAGGTCGCGGGCAGCGGCATCTACACGCTCAATGGTAAATGTCCCTGGGTTAGCCCGGCTGAAGCTGCGACGCTGACCGAAGAGCAGATGCAGGCCCGCCAGGATACCGGCTGTGTAACCGGCACGGGCGCACCCCTTCCTGCCGTCAATCATGAAGCGGCAAGCGGCTCAGAAGCTGAGTCCGTGACCGCCGAACCCACTGCCGAAGCAGCCGCTGAGTCTGCGGGGGGTGCTGAAGCATCCGTCGAAGCCGCAGCTGCGGAAGAAGTCCATGTCGAAGCGGGTTCCCCGAGTGTTCCCTGGGTGGTGCTGCCCTTCCTGCGTGCTCCATCGACCGATCTGAACCTGACTGCGTCCCTGGCGCTGATCGCCGTGATCGCGATCCAGGTGATGGGTTTCCGCGCGCTGGGGCCGAGCTACCTGACCAAATTCTTCAACTTCAAAACGCTGTTCACGTCACCGCTGGGCGGTATCGACGTCGCGGTGGGTTTGCTGGAGCTGATCGGTGAGTTTGCGAAAATCCTTTCGTTCTCCTTCCGACTTCTCGGCAATATCTTTGCAGGTTCTATTCTGCTGTTCGTTATGAGTTTCCTGGTTCCTGCTCTGGTGCCCTGGCCGTTTTTCCTGCTCGAATTTTTCGTCGGGATTATCCAGGCGATTGTGTTTGGGATGCTGACCGCCATCTTCATGAGTCTGGCGACCGTCGGCCATCACAGCGAAGCGGAGCACGTCGAGGAAGAACTTGCA
>JAIOHO010000968.1 GCA_019912905.1 Anaerolineae bacterium | reverse complement strand
ACTTCGATCTCTATGTCCTTCACGACGCCCCCTGGCGGCAGCGCGTCCAGAAATTTTTCGACGGCATCCCCGCCGAGATTTTTGTGAACCCGCCTGCCCAGGTTGAGCAGTATTTTGAGGAGGAAGGCCGCGAAGGGAGGCCAATCACCGCCCACATGATCAGCACCGGATTCGTCGTGCTGGACACGCGCGGCGAAGTGAGGCGGCTGCAAGACCGGGCGCGGCAGCTATTGAATCAGCCGCCGGATACCAGCGAGATTCAACGCACCAGCCAGCGCTATATAGCGGCGCTGCTCTACGAAGATGCCGTCGATATTGCCGACTCCCGCCCGGAAAATGCCAGCCTCATCCTGGGAGTCGCCGTCGATGCCATGCTGCGTTACGCCTTCATCGCCGCAGGCCGGACTCTGCCACGCCACAAGGAAATGCTGCGCACACTCGAAGATCTCGACCCGGCGCTGGCGGCCCTGGCCTATGCCTATTTTCGCGCCACGACCACGCCGGAACGCATCGACTTAGCCGGTCAGATCGCCGACCTTACGCTGGGCGTGCGCGGCTTTTTCGAGTGGGAGACGCCGCCCGGCTCATAAGTTCGCTTTAAAAAAGTCCGTGATGGCATTGTAGCAGCGCACCCGATTGTCATACTTGAGGACATCGTGCCCCTCGTCCTCGAACAGCAGGTAATCGACCGTCTTGCCCGTCGCCCGAAGCTGCTCGACCACATCCCGCGATTCGCGCTCGATCACGCGCGGGTCATTCTGCCCCTGAATCACCAGCATCGGCGCTTGAAGCTGCTGCATATAGGTGCGCGGCGACCGCTCCACCAGGAAATCATGATCATCCACGGGGTCACCCACCGCGATCTTAAAATACGGTTTCCACGTTTCGGGGATGCGGTCCATAAACGTCAGCAGGTCATTCGGCCCAAACATATCGACCGCCCCTTTCCACAGTTCCGGGTGACGGAAGGCCAGCGTAAGCGTCATGTAGCCGCCGTAAGAGCGGCCTACCACGCCCGCGCGCTTGGTGTCCACGCGTGGATCGTCCGCCAGCAGCTGCATGGCATAGACGTGGTCGAGGCGGTCCTGCCCGCCCCAGTCCCGATCGACATGTTTGGTATAGGCCAGGCCGTAGCCGGTGCTGCCGCGCACGTTGGGCACGAATACCGCCAGGCCATTGAGCGTCAGGAATTGAATCAGCGGCATGGAAAACCAGGCGAAATCGGGCCGTTCCTGACTCTGGGGGCCGCCATGCACATAATACACCAGCGGGTAAGGCGGCGCATAGCCGAGCGAATCCGCCGGGAGATACAACCGCGCTGAGGTGCGCAGCCCATCGTGGGAGGTGAAGCTGGCATCCTCGCCCGACGACAGCAGCGCCTCAGAGATGCCGAGAATCCGCTCGTGGGTCTGCGGCTGCACCTGCCCATCCGAGACGAGGTAGATCTGCGTCGGGGAGGTGGCGGTCGAATAGGTCAGGATGTGCCGATCGGAGTCCTTGTCATAAAAGTGCGACTCCAGTACACCGCTGGCAATCTCACCCATGCCACAGATCACCCGCCCCAGCCTCATCGTCTGGCTGGCGGGGTCAAATGTCCCCTCATACAGCCACGAACAGCCGTCGATGTTGTAGCCCACGGCGTAACGGCTGCCCGTCAGGTGCGTCAGGCGGTCCAGTTCGCCCATGCCCGTATGCACAGCCCCGGTGATCGTCACCAGCTGTACGTCCCCGCCGGTCAGGTCGAGCATTCCCAGGCCGACCGTGTCCTCAAACAGCGTGGTCATCAGCAGCAGGCTGGGCGCGCCGTCGACGAAATGGCAGCCGCCGATGCCGCTCAGCGGGACTTGCTGCCCCTCCGCTCGGTCTTCCAGATAGGCCCCGTACAGCAGGCGGGCCTGCCCGTGGTCCCACAGCGTCAGCGTCGTATCGCCGACGGTGTAATTGTCGAGGATCACCGCCTGGGTGTGATCGGGACTGGAGGCGTCGACATACGCGCCCCAGGCGCTGTCATACAGGTGGGTGACTTCGCCCGTGTCCAGATTGCACTGATAGGCCCCGCTGGTCGCGTCCTCGCGCGATTCGGCGGTCAGGTACACCCTGTTCTGCTCCGGGTCGCAGACCAGGCAGTGACAGCGGAACGGTGCGAAAAAATTGTCAAAGGCTGGTTCGGGCAGGCCGCCGTCGAGGGGAATGAGCATCGGCTGGTAATTTTCGTCGCCGTTGTCGTCCAGCATCAGCAGGATTTTGCCGAGCTTGGGGAAAAGGGCGTACAGGTAGCGCGCCATCAGGTGTGGATTTTGCAGCACCACATTCGGCGGGAGCAGCGGCTCCGGCAGACTGCCGCCGACCTTCATCCGGTACAGGCTCAGGTGCCCGCTGAGGTTGCTGACGAAATAGATGTGGTCACCCCACAACTG
>JAIOHO010000967.1 GCA_019912905.1 Anaerolineae bacterium | reverse complement strand
GGCAGCACCTACCTGCTGCCGCTCGGAATCATTATTCTGTTCAGTTATGGGGGCACGGCGATCCTCCGGGCCGGGATGAAGCGCTCGATGCGCTTCTGGCCGCTGACTCAGGCGCTGGTTCTGGTGGGCCTGCTCGTCTGTGTACTGATCCGCCTGCCTCGAGATGGGAGCGGTGAGATCGTCGCAGAACCATCAACCGAGACCGTGATCACCGATCTTCTTAATAATACGGTGGTTGCTGAACCCGATGAAGTTTTTCTCGTGCCGCTCAACTGGAACTGGTTCAGGCTGAACACGCAGCATCCCATTTATGTCGATCTGAAGAATCATCCTTACCTGCCCTCTGAGGTGATCGAGTGGTGGCGGCGCGTCAATCTTGCAGAAGCGTTTTACGCCCAACCAACGATTTCGGACGAACAATTCAGCCAGGCCTGCCAGCAGTTCAACGTGGCTTACGTGATGATTGCGGACTCGCAAGCGCGCCTCAGTGCCGTGCCGATCGCCACCGCGAAGGGCTTTCAATTGTTTCGCTGCCCGGCCTCAAGCACCTGAAAGTCAGTTTTGCGCTAAACTGGAGTGAACGGTCCTGGCAAGGGAATCTGGAGGCGACGATGGATGCGCTGGGGGTCGATGAAGCCGGGATGCAGGAGCGGGTGCTGATCGCGCTGGTCGGATTCTTCGCCGTGTTTTTCATTCTGTCCCCAATTGCTGGTCGTTACGTCCACAAAGCCTCGCGTCGTTTGCTGCCCGATCAGGATGTCTTCGCACTGGCAGCCACTGCGTTTATCGTCTTCGCCCTCAGTTTTGCCGTTGTCCTGGGTGTCCTGCTGCGCCTGATACCCGCGCTGGCCCTGCTGCCTGCCCTCGGGTTGAGCGCGGCCAGTGCCCTGCTCGTCACCCTGCTGACTGCGCTCATCATCAAATACACGCTGGATCGCGGTGCGGCCAGGATTAAGTCCGACGAACTGACTTTCGAGGTATGGGGCGAGGATGCCCGCCAGCGGCGCAAAAATCTGCGCAGGCGTTAGTACGAGTCGATATCATGCGGGACGGGACGCTGTTGGGGTATAACTGGCAGGTATGATCATGCAGTGGATGTCTACAGGGGGCCGTGATGTCTGAACCCATTCGCCTGGCCTTGATCGGCGCAGGTTTGTTCGTGCGGGATGCTCATATTCCGGCGTTGGTTGCGCTGTCCGATCGCTATCGGGTGATCGCGGTCGCCAGCCGCACGCTGGAATCCGCCCAGGCACGAGCAGCAGAGTTCCCCTATCCGGTCGAGGCCACTGACAATCTCCCGGCGCTTCTGAATCGCGACGACATCGAGGCGATCGACGTGGTGCTGCCGATTCAAGTGCAGCCGCCGGTGCTGGAAATGGCGCTGAAGAGCGGCAAGCACGTGATCAGCGAAAAGCCGATTGCGCGGTCGGTGGCGGAAGGCCAGCAGTTGATCGCGCAGCATACGAGTGGCAGTCAATGGACGGTGGCAGAAAACTTCCGCTATGAAGCAGCCTATATTCGAGCAGCGGAACTGGTCGCACAGGGCGCGATTGGCAGACCTCTGGTGGCGAACTGGACGATGTATTCTCCGCTCAACCCCGGCGACAAATATTACGAAACACCCTGGCGGCGTGCGGGCGACTTTCCCGGCGGCTTTCTGCTCGACGGCGGCGTCCACTGGGTCGCCGCCTTCCGCCTCATCCTGGGGGAGATCGTGCGGGTAAGCGGATTCGCGGCCCTGACCCGTGAAGACACCCCGCCGCTCAATGCGCTGACCGCCAATTTTGAATTTGCCAGCGGCTGTATTGCCAACTACAGCGCGCTTTTTGGCGCGGCACCGGGCGGAGATTATTCCACCGGCCTGACGATCAGCAGCAGTGAAGGCTTGATGCAGGTGCTGTCCGACCGGGTGACGATCACCCAGGGCAGCGAGACTCACAGCTTCAAAGTGTCGGGGGCCGACAGTGTACAGGCAGAACTGGCGGCTTTTGCGGACAGCCTGCGCGACGGCAAGCTGCATCGCAATTCGCCTCAGCAGGCATTGCAGGATACCGCAGTCATCGAGGCATTGCTGCAATCCGCGGACAGTGGGCAGGCAGAACGTGTGGCATTATTCGCCAACAAATCATCAGACAGCAAATAGTTACAAAGGGGTGAAATCCATCGCGTACTCTGCTGCTGATTAGAAGTGGGGTGGAGCTGGCGGACTGCTTTCGGGTATCTACGCGGTGTAGATACCCTGATGAGGATAACCGCTTCACCTGGACTTATTCTGTGATCATCAGGTCGTTCGCCCAAGCTCTTATGCTGGCACACCCGCAAAGGATTCTGCTTGTGACCAGCCTGAGCGACGGTTGATCGTTACGACCCGAAGCCGATATCGGTGATGGTGCCCTGTCCGTCAATGACCGCAAAGCCATCTGAGAAACCGAACTTCTTGACGATCGTTCCAGTTAACTCTTCCACGGTACCATGCGCGACCAGCACAGGTTTTACCCAGGTCTTCTTGGTGGTCACATTCGTGTCTTGAGGTGCGTGCATATGAACTCCGATTCTAGGGATGCTGATTGTTTCAGATTCCCATCCAGCGTAACCGTAACATAACGTATTTCACCCCTTCTAGCAAAGAATCGTAACAAGCGGGCCTTGCACGCGCATAAAACGATTAGGCTCACCGGTTCTGCGAGCCGACCAGTCGGAAATTCGAGGCGATCAGGAAGGATGCGGGTGCAGCAGCAGGTCGAGCAGTCCCTCCGGGTACAGGGGTGCCTGCTGGCGGCGGAAAAAATCGAGCGGTATCCAGCGGGCGATAAAGAGCTGCTCCCCATCATCTCGACCTTCAAACATCTCCTGAAGGTAAGCGGCCTCGCTCACAAAGACGGCGTCATAAATCCGGCAGATTTCATGTCCGGTTGCGCCCTTGTAGACAAAGACATTTTCGAGCGTCCCCAGGTAGCGCACATCGGTTACGGTTTCTGCGATCTCCTCCTCCAGTTCGCGTACAACCGCCTGGG
>JAIOHO010000966.1 GCA_019912905.1 Anaerolineae bacterium | reverse complement strand
CGGGGTAAGCGAGGAGCGCTGTTCAGGCGGTCGAGTGCTTCGTGCGGGTTGGAAACGGAGACCACATCATAGTCCGCAAGTTCAAGCGTTTCCCGCATCACCACCTGCAAATCGAAATCATCTTCCACGAGAAAGACGAGGGCGGAACGGAACGTTTTGGAATTTGGGCCGATAAGCATAAGATCCTGACTGATCTCCTGATCACTTCCTGGTAGAGATGCCGACTGGTTTCCGCAGCGCGCTAAGTCCCAGGGTCCGGTTTGCTTCGCCCGCCATACCGTCAGGATGACGTCCCATTCCCACATGAGGGAAATAGCTGAGTGGATCGCATAGACTTCAGAGTCTGCCCAGGATGTAATTGGGTACAGGCAGGCGCTGTAGCAGGTAAACTAAAATTATATCCCCTTATTGAGCTAGTATAATATTAAGGTAAATTACTTGTAAAGTACTCAACTTCAAACGAAAAAGCTCTTTGGCATACTGAGGGTAATTTCTCGCTCAAAAACTCAGCCCTTTTTTGACTGCACTTAAGCGCAATTCACGCCGCACTAATCCTCGGCCAGGAATTTCCCCCTCCGTTGGCTTGAGCCTCAAATCGACTATTAGCGATCAGCTACCAGAATAGTGCACGAGGGTCGTTGCTTCCGCCAGACACCCGGATGACAGGTGGAATGTGGTGATATACCAGCGGCAGCGGCGTGCTGTGGCAAATTGTTCCCACCTTAAACGGATTGGCGCGGGATATCCTCAGCCAAAGAATGGCGCCATTCTCAAAGCTGGTTCCAGCGCAGCATGGAACCCTTGTGGGTCATCACCATCGCCGTTTGGTGGCGCACAGTGACCATCATCTGTACATCGACCGCGCAGGCGGCCTGCTCACCACGATTCTCTGGTGTCGATGATCGCATCTTCAAATGCTTACTGAGCCGGGGCACGCTCAGATGAGGTTTTGGCGCGCAGCAAGGAGACATCCAGTAACAGTAAGAGATGATTCGGCAGTCGAGCGAACCCGGTCACATAAGGAGAGTCATCTCCATTCTGCGCTGCGATTTGCTCCTCGCTGACATGCTCAAGATCATCGACATCGTCCACGACCAGTGCAAGCGGGCCATGCGCGCTGCGGACGGCGATGATGGGCGAATCCAGTTGAAGCAAAGCATTAGGTTGACCAAAATGCAGGCGCAAATCGAGCACCGGCATGACCATATCGCGGAGCGTCATCATCCCCAGTACGTCGGCGGTCGTGCCCGGCAGTTCGGTTAACCACATGAAGGGGAGCACTTCGATGACATCGTTCACATCAATGCCATACCATTGCTGGCCCACCCGGAACTGAAGATAACGCCAATTCGCTTGAGGCATCGCGATCCCTTTCAGAGCCAAACGCACACTCGAATTTCTATCTGATTCCCATGTTCCTGCATATCGAGCGTATCCGCCGCTCGTGCGAGATTATCCGTTTTGCTGTTCCATCTCACGATCTCGCCGTCTGGTTTCGGAAGCGTACAGTCCAGTTCAATCCCGCACCGGGGCTGATTGTTGAGAAATGTAATGCGGACCGGCACCGCCTTCGACCGATTGCTGAGCAGGATCAGCTCCCCCAGCGCGGTCATCGCCGTGGCTGCCCGCCCATTAAAAGGCAGCGGCCAGTGCTGCAAAGCGATTCGTGTACGGATGGCGTTGCGACCCTGCGCAATGTCGAACGTTCCCTGGATTGGAATCACAATGATCGACGGCGGATCATTGATCGACATGTGCTTCCCCTAACAGGCCCATCGTTCCCAACACCGACAACAAATGTTCTGACGCAAATGCGTCTTTGGGGATATAGTCGTCCGCACCCGCTTCCAGCCCTTTGAGTGCATCCTCCGAGCTGTCATTGGACGTCAGCATGATGATGGGAATATGTTGGGTATTCGGGTCACGTTTCAGACGGCGGCACACCTGGTAACCATCCATCTTGGGCATATTGATGTCGAGGACGATCAGGTTCGGTGGCTCGATGTCCACCATGCGCAGGCCCTGCAAACCATCTTCAGCGCAGATGACGTTGATGTCATATCGCGATATTTGCGCCGCAATCCGTTTAGCCTGGGTCATACTATCTTCGATGATCAGTACGCTGGGTAAATTACTCATGAGTCTGCTCTTTTCTGTTTCTGGCCCCTAATGAGGCGAGTGTGGGTGCGACTGCCTTAATCGGCAGCACATCGCAGGCCGCGCCGGACAGGAAGGCTTCCTGAGGCATTCCAAACACGACCGAGGTGGCTTCATCCTGGGCAATGGTATAGGCCCCTACGTCGCGCATGGCCCGCAGCCCGCGTGCCCCATCGCTGCCCATACCCGTTAAGACCACCCCGACGGCTCGTGGGCCAAAACTGGCTGCCACCGACTCCAGCAGAATGTCGCTGGACGGCATGTAGCTCGCTTTTCCAGGCGTACGATCCAGCCTAAATCGGCGATTCCTGGCAACTTCGAGATGGGCATCACCCGGCGCAAAATAGATATGCGCTGGGACCGGTTCTTCGCCAGCCTCTGCAATTTTGACGGTCAATGACGCGGTTTTGCCCAGCCATTCAACCAGAGACGGCAGAAAGTCCGAAGAAATGTGCTGGACGACGACTACCGGCAGGGGGAAATCGGGCGGCAAACCGCTGAATATTTCGCTGAGTGCGGCAGGGCCGCCCGTCGAGGCGGCGATCGCCGTGATTTCAGGGGGTTCACGCTCAATGAAAACGGGGGCCTCGATGTCCGGGCGATATGCGGCGGCGTCCGATTTCCGATGATGAATCACTTTGACGCCTGCCATGGCGCGCACCGAGTTGACCAGCGACACCGACTGAACCGCATAGTCCGGGTGTCCGGGGCCAACCGGTTTCTGCAATACGGTAAGTGCTCCCGTTCGGATCGCCTGAAACGCAACATTGGTCTCTTGTTTGTTCAAGCCTGCGCTGACCATGACAATCGGTGTCGGTTGTGCGCACATGATTTCACGAGCGGCTGCCAGCCCATCCATCCCTGGCATGACGATGTCCATCAGAATCACGTCCGGGTGCAGCTCGTGGGTCAGGCGCACGGCCTGCTGACCATTGTGGGCCTGGCCCACGACCACCATATCGGCTGAGTGATTAATCAGATGCACCATCAACTGGCGCGCCGTCGCGCTGTCATCGGCGATGAGAACCTTCACAGGAAGCATCGTTCAGTCCGTTCCGTTTAAGAACTGCTTGATGGTCGTCAACAGATTGGCCTGATTGAAGCCGCGTTTGATAATGTAGGCGTCGGCCCCTGCCTCCATACCTTGTTCACGATCCTCCTGACTCTCCAGGGATGTGACCAGGATGATGGGCAGTCGGCTGTGCTCAGGGTGCTCCCGAATCTGGCGGGTCAGCCCAAAGCCATCCAGATTCGGCATCTGAATATCCGTGACCACAAGATCAATGGGCTGTTCTTCGAGCCGCTTAAGGGCTTCGAGGCCGTTAATGGCCGTGGTGACGTGATAACCGGCAGCTTCCAGAATATTCTTCTCCAATGTACGGGTGGTGATGGAATCATCCACGACCAGGATATGGACAATGGGTTGATTTTTGTCCTGGTCGGACCCGCCAAGCTGGATATTGGATGCAGCAGCCCCGCGTGCCGAGCGGATCAGATCGGAAGGGTTCAGGACCACAACTGGCTCTCCATTCCCCATCAGGGCGGCGCCGGTCACATTGCGCACCCGGCGGAGCGGGTCACCGATCGGTTTTACGGCCAATTCCAACTCGGTCACAATGTCATCCACCTGGATTGCCAGACGCTGCTCCGCCACACTGAGGATCACCGCCAGGGCCGCAGATGCTGTACCGCTCGGTGAAGGTGGCCGCTCCAGAATCGCGGACAGCGAAACCAGGGGCAGCGGTGTGTCGTCCATCCTGATCATCTGTTTGCCACCGATGGAAAAAGTATCGAAGCCGTCCACAATCCGTTCAATCGAGAGCATGGGCAGTGCGAAGCGTTCCGTGCCAACCCGCACCAGCAGGCCGCGTGTCATGGCAAGAGAAGTGGGTACGATGAGTTCGATCGAAGCGCCTTCCCCAGGCACGTTATCGACCACGATCCGCCCATGTATGGCTTCGATCCGCTGCCGGACCACATCCAGCCCGACCCCGCGCCCAGAGATGGCCGTGACCTGAGGCGAGGTGGTGATACCCGGCAGGAAAGCCAACGAAAGAATATCCTCCGCGATGGCATCTTCCAGAATCCGGTTGCTGCCATTCCGACCTGCCTGACGCAATGCTTCCAGATCAAACCCACGCCCGTCATCAGCGACCGCCAGGCTGACCTCATTTCCGCGCTGGCGGACGGTGAGCCGCACATGACCTTCCACAGCTTTCCCGGCTGCCCGGCGGACATCGGGCGTCTCAATGCCATGTCCTACCGCATTCCGCAGCAGGTGCAGCAGCGGGTCTTTGAGTGTCTCCAGAACCTTTTTGTCCAGTTCAACCTCACCGCCTTCGACGGAAAAGTCAACCTGTTTGCCCTCGACGCGGGCCGTGTCGCGCACCGCCCGC
Organism: Anaerolineae bacterium; assembly: GCA_019912905.1. GTDB lineage: Bacteria > Chloroflexota > Anaerolineae > Aggregatilineales > Phototrophicaceae. The sequence continues at coordinate 1,506 of JAIOHO010000966.1, read as the reverse complement.
TCCAGGCCGAGCGTAATCGTTTGCAGCGGCAGCATGCGCACGCGGCGCACGTCCGCCTGGAGGTCCGCAGTCGTCATCCCTAAACGGATCGTGTCGCTGCGCAGCGCCCGTTCCAGCGTATCCAGCGATCTTGTCACTGCTTGCAGACGCTCGTGATGCCGCCCCAGCAGCTCCTTCAATCGCCCGCCACTGCCGTTGAGGTGATCCACGGCGGCCTGAATCTCGCGCCACGTCCGCGGCCACTGCGCCAGTTGCTCATGGATGATCTGCAAATCAGACAGGCGCTGTTCGGCGCTGATCTTCGAGATCACCAGTTCACCGCTCTGGGCCATCAGCGTATCGAGCTTGCTGACGGCAACCCGGATGGTGTCATCCGAAATCACCCGAAAGCCCGTCTCTTCCGGTCGCTCCTCAGCCAGCGCCTCTGAAAGGGGTGGCGCAGCGGTCACTGGCTCTGTGTCCGTCACCGCTGCCAACCGCGCCTGAAATGCTGAAATATCGATCTCCTGCCCATCCAGTGCCGCCTGGATTGCATCGAGCATCCCATAGAGCACATCGCAGACGGAAGCCTCGATGGTGGCATCGGTGCTGCGCGCTTGCTGCAAGATACTTTCCAGGGAATGCGCCAGCGTCCCAATCTGTTCTGCATCGACTGCGCGCGCGGCCCCTTTGAGGCTGTGAGCCGCGCGAAAGGCATCCTGCACCAGTGCCTGACGGCGTTTTTCATCCGCGGCACGTTCCAGCTTCAGCAGTGATTGATTCAGGGTCTGTAGATGCTCGACTGCTTCAATATGGAAGGATTGCAGGAGTTCGTGCAAGACCTCATCTGGCAAGTCAGTCATATCCGTGCTTTCTAATTCTGCTCATCGTAGCTTATCGCTGCTGCTTCAAGCTGCCGCGCCATGTGGTTGAGTTCACGCATACTCTGCTCGGTCTGGCGTGAACTGGCCGACGCCTGGGCGCTGGCCTGCTTGATCTGAAACATGGCTGCCGATAGCTGAGACATGCCGTTGGTCTGCTGGTGGGTGCTGGCGGCGATCTGCACGGCGGCCTGGGTGACTTCTGCCAGCGTCGTTGCCAGGTCCCGAATCGCATCCCCGGCGCGCGTGACCAGTCCCATACCGAGTTCCGTGCCCTTGCTGCCTTCTTCCGTCACCATCACCGCGGTGTTGGTCGCCTGTTGAATTTCGTTCAGGATGTCGTCGATGCGGGCGGTGGCCTGGCGCGACTGCTCTGCTAACTGGCGCACTTCCATCGCCACCACCGCAAAGCCGCGCCCCTCTTCCCCGGCACGGGCTGCCTCGATGCTGGCATTCAGCGCCAGCAGTTTGGATTGGTCCGCCAGCGCGTTGACGGTGGCGATAATTTCACCGATCTGTTGGGTGCGTCCTGACAGGGCCAGGATCGTTTCGGCGATTTTTTCCACGCGCTCGCGAATCAGTTCCATCCCATCAAACGTATCGTTCACCGCTTCTTCGCCCTGCCGTGAGACTTCCACCGACTGCT
>JAIOHO010000965.1 GCA_019912905.1 Anaerolineae bacterium | reverse complement strand
GGCCAGCAGCAGCAGGATGCCCGCGACGACGCCGAACACAATAGGAATCCATTCGTTGCGGGGAATGGTTCCGCTGATGCTGTGGGCCAGGTAGATGTCGATGCCCATGAACAGTTCGCTGGTGGCTGCCAGCAGCAGCATGATCTGGTCGCGGGTCAGCGGCAGTCGCAATCGCCTGGCCTGCGGAATGACAATAGACAGGTAGGACATCGGGTCAGCCTCCCTGCGTTTCGGATTCACCTTCAGTCTGCGCTTTTTCAAGGATGTCGTTGGTCATGGCGTGCAGTTCCGTCAGGTCGCTGAGCATTTCATAGGCTCCGTGCCACTGCGTATAATCCGGCCCCTGCATCCAGGCACCGAACTTGGTGGTGCGGCCCCAGTGATGCCACAGTTCGAAATGAGTGTACTCGATTTCCTCATCGAACGGCGCGGACGTAATCAGTTCCTGCTCCTTCAGCGGCGCGATTATCGCATCACTTTCATGGACACGTTCGTTGACCGCCTCGACCAGGGCATCGCCGTCAGTGTAGAAGCTGCTGACGAAGTTCTCATTGTGGCAGGTACGGCACACCGACTGCATGCGGGTCTTGTTATCCTGCCAGGCCGGACGGCGCTCGCTGACGGGCGCGAACAGATACCACGTCAGCCGGTCGCCGACATCATGCGTGGTGCCTGCTGTGCCGAAACCGCTCATATGGCAGATGGCGCAGGTCGGCGCGGGGAAGTCTTTCACGGTCAGGTTGCCCGGTTCGGCGTCCCAGTTCCAGTTCTCACCGCCAGTGGCGTAGGCGATCCCGTGCGGCGATTCCTGATAGATCTCCCACTGGGGATGATCCGGCCCGATGTGACAGTAATTGCAGGTTTCCGGCTTGCGGGCCTGCTCCAGACTGAACTCGTGGCGCAGATGGCACTTCTGGCACTGGCCGACGGAGTTATCCACAGCCGGTTTGCCGACATTATGGCAGCTCTCACAGGCGAAGCGGGTAATCGCCGGGCCTTCCAAAGCGGCCAGCGCGTTGCGCATCTTGTCCGGTTGGAAGCTGCCTTCGGGGATCGCCTCGTACATGGCGAGCAGGTCTTCCGACAGGTTCTCGACGCCAAATACCGCGGTATACGCGGGCAGGCTGTGGCGGCTCTGGTAATATTGTGCGACCTCGTTCTGGTGACATGTCTGGCATTTAGCCGTAGTCGGGCTTTGGAGAATCCAGGTTCCTTCGTGTTCGGATGCACCGGGATAATCCGAGGCGACTTCGTGGCAGTTCTGGCAGGTCACGCTGGCCGCCGCCATCGTGCTGCGACCGTACTGTTCGACAATTCCGGGCGTGGTGTTGCGGTGACAGGTGACGCAGGCATTGTCACTGTTCGCCAGGACATTTTGCGGTTGTGCCGTGGGTGGGGTAATCGCCTGGTTGATGGCAAACATCACCAGGGCCAGGCCGGGGACGATGATTACCACGAGAAGTGCGACGATAAAAACTCGCGCCGAACGTATCGGCAACCTCGATTCGCGTTCTTCAGCCATAATCCCCCCTCATGTTGTAGATTAGTTACAAAAAATATATACCTGTTTGTGTCAATTATAACAAAGTTTGAGCGCGCCGCCAAAAAACAAAAGACCCGCGTCCTCCCAGGAGCACACGGGTCTTTCTTGAAGGTTCAGGAAATGAAATCAGGCGGGACTGGCGATCAGCGCGGTTGTTCGTCGCCGTCCGATTTGAAGTTGTCGCGGGCGATCATGGTGATGCCCACCGCAAGCACGGCCAGGACTCCCAGTAGAAAGACCCCGACACTGATACCCGGCGGGATCGCAGTGGTTTCGGCGGCGGCTTCTTCCTGTGCCAGAGCCACAGGAATCGCGAACAGCAAACTCAGAAGCAGCAGGGTCGGCAGCACAGATTTAAACAACTTTGGCATCCCGGATTCTCCTTGTCAGGATTGCGCCGCTTCGCGCAGGGGACTCGCCCCGCATAATCCTCAGTCACGGCGGCAGACATAACTGATTTTAGCGCATCTTGATGCGATCAACACAAAAGCCTCCGACGACTGCCAGAGGCTTCTGTCCGTTGGTGATGAAAGGACTCAGTTCGCGGCCAGCGGATCTGGCTCATCGTGACTTTTCAGATAGGCGATCAGGTCCGCCAGCATCTGCAAGTCGAGACGCTCACCGAAGTTCTGCGGCATGGCGTTTGCCGGGTAGGTGGATGGGGAGATATAGGCATTGGGAATCAGGATGCTCTCCACCAGGTAGTGTTCTGGCGTGTAGCCCGCCAACGCCGGATCTTTCAGCCGCGTGTCGTTGATGCGCGTGAAAGTGCCTTCCGTGGGAGGCGCAATCGACGCATTGCTGTGGCACGAGGAGCAGGCCAGCGCGCCGTTATACAGGGTCTGGCCGTTGTTCGGGTCGCCCGTAACACTTTCCAGCTCGCCTAGGACGCGCTGAACGGATGCGTCAATGTCTGCCCGCCGGTCGGTCACATCGGCAAACTGGATATTAATGATTTCGGGAGCAACACCCTCCACGGCTGCCGCGCCGCCTTCCGCTGGGATCTTGGCGAACTGGTTCACCGCCAGAAGATCTTCCAGCGTCCAGGCGCGGTTCGCGCCCCAGTTGAGGACGTAGTTGGTCAGGTCTCCGAGCTGATCGTCGCGCAGCGGTCCTCCGGCGGTCTGCGACCAGGCGGGCATGGGCTGCGGCCAGTAGCTGCTGCTCACCGGACGACCGGCAATCAGCGTGGTATGGACAAAGGCGTCCAGTGTACCGTTCCAACCGACGATTCCCAGGCGGCTGGGTTGATCCGGGTTATAACCCTTATCGACTGCACCCTGCATCTGCGTTTGCAGCGCCTGGCGCTCGGCCTGTTTGCTGGCAATCTGTTCCTGAATGGCAGCCGCCGGATCTTGCCCATACTGATCCGTATAAGCGGCAAGCTGGGCTTCCAGACCGGCCTTTTCGTCAGCAGTCATGCTGCTGGTGTCACCATCAAGCGTAGCATGAAGCTGCGCGATGTCTGCCTGAGCCGTTTCCAGGTCGGCAATAGCACTATCGATCGGGGCGAAGAAGTCGATCCCAAACAACTGCGGGTTGTTGAGACCGGGCGCACGCCCGCTGCCCAGGCCATTCCCGCCGTGGCATTCCGCACAGTTATTGGTGAACAATTCGGCGCCTTTTTCAATCGACCGTGCCAGGTGCTCCTGCTGGAACGCTGCCATACGGCCTGGTTCGTTGATGGCGACCCAGCCGACGAGAACCATGATTCCCAGGAACATCGTCGTCCCGACGAGAACCCGGTTCTCTATTCTCTCTAAAATCAAGCGTTTCAGGTTCAATTTCAATCCCCGTTAGTCGAAGTAAGCCGAATTTTCGTTGATGAAGATGTGCGAGCTGCTGCTGCCGCGCACCGCGTTGCCATTTTCGTCCACCACCGGGATCGGCTGACCATTTTCATCCAGCACCGCGCGACCGCCTTCGATGACGACGTCCTGCCAGTTGATGACGATGTCGATGCGTTTGACGTTCTCCTGGTTCTGGGTGATGATGATCGCACCCCAACCATTGAGCAGATCGACCGGCTCCCTGGCAATCATGGTTTCAAATTCGTCCATCGCGCGCTGGAGTTCGGGCGCATCACCGGGCACCGGCGAGAAGTTCACCGTAGTCATGTCGAGATGGGCTGTTTGAAGCGTGGTCAGCAGTTGGGTTAGTTCTCCTGTTGCAGTCAGTTCCGCATTAAAGGCACTGACGGCGGTTTCGGCATCCCCGTCTTCGGCAGCGAATTGGCGCGTGGTATAGGCCCCGACCACCAGTTGATCGTAGGGTATCGGGCGCAGCAGACCGACGTGGTTATGCGCCGGTTCATACGTCAATTCGTGCAGGATTTCCTGATTGGGTGCGGTTTCAACCCCGAACTCCGGCAGACCCATATAACTGGTGAGGACCAGCAACGACAGCATCACGAACGAGATGCTGAAGGCGAAGCGGCGGTCTGCGAAGCGGCGGCTGGGTGTCAGGTCGATGTAGGGGACGATCATCAGGAAGCCGAGCAAGATCGTCGGGAAGATCACGCCCCAGAAGGTCTTATCACCGAGCTTCAGCGCGCCCTGAATCCACAGGAAGTACCAGGGGGCTGTGGTGCCCAATGGCGTCACCTGCGGGTCGGCATGGCTTTCCAGCGGGGCATGGTAGAACCAGACACACAGCACCACCATGATAAAGGTGGTCACGGCGAACCACATCGTTTCGTTGGTCAGGATGTCGGGGATGAAATACATACGCTTATCCAGCGGCACACGCTTGGCGGTATCTTCCCCGATATTCTCGGTGGCGGGGGGCAGGCTGTGGCCGTGAATGATGACCTTGTAATAATGGACGCCCGTAAACACAAACAGCAGGACGGGCAGCAGCAGCACGTGCGCCATGTAAAATCGGAGCAGGCCGTTTGCGCCCATTTCCGGTCCGCCGCGCACAATCAGGTTGACCTGATCGCCGATAACGGGTGTGGCTTCGGCCATACTTGCGCCGATCGTGACGGCCCACAGCGCCAGCTGGTCCCAGGGAAGCAGGTAGCCGGTGAAGCTGAGGAAGCCGGTCAGAATGAGCAGGATGACGCCGGTGAACCAGGTAAACTGTCTGGGCTTCTTGTAGCTGCCGGTATAGAACGTTCGCAGCATATGTAAAAAGACGATCAGCACCATCGCTTCCGCGCCCAGGCGGTGCAGGTCGCGCACGAACTGACCGAAAGGCACGTTATGCAGCATGTTGAGCATATCGCCGTAGGCGATCTGGGGCGATGGCGTGTACCAGAACATCAGGATAATGCCGGTGATCGTCTCGAAAAAGACGAAATACGTGGACAGCCAGCCGAGCCGGAAGGTCGGGTAGATCCCGGTC
>JAIOHO010000964.1 GCA_019912905.1 Anaerolineae bacterium | reverse complement strand
GGCTGTGGTGCTGGCATACATGCTGATTCTCTCCGGGGTGCGGGCGCAGAATGAACCCCACCGCTGCCCGGATGCGCCGTTGCCGCGCCTGATGGTTGGCGAACAGGCAGCCGTTGCGCCGGGTGTGGACCGGCTGCGCCTGCGGGCGCTGCCAGCGGTGAGGGCGGGTGAGATCCGGTTGTTGTATGCGGGCCGCACGTTTGAGGTCCTCGCCGGGCCAAGCTGCAATGGCGGCTACAATTGGTGGCGAGTCCAGACCGCAGAAGGCATGAGCGGGTGGGTGGCCGAGGGCACGTGGGAGCAGTATTATCTGCGCCCGGTGCGTGAGGCTCCTGTGCCGCTGTGCCAGCGGGCCGAAACGCCCATCGCGCATCTGCTGTTGACGATCGCCTGTAGGCTGCTCAGCGGGTAATCAAAAAGCGGCGGTTATGGATTCCGCCGCTCAACATCAGACATTGACCGAGTGTTTATTTGGGGTCGTCAGTTTGCTCGCGGTACATGGGCACCGCAAAATCGACAAATTCGGCCCAGCCCTCTGCACCCATCAGCTTACGCTGTTCTTCGTCCAGCACCAGCCGCACATCATGTCCCTCGGTGTGCAGGTCGATGGTCAGAAGTTCGCTGCCGTCTTCACGGATTTCCTCAAAACACTGACGTTCGTAACCCATCGGGTTTTGCAGGAACCTTCCCAGGCAGCGCTCACAGATCGCCAGTTGGTGATCGCACACATTGCGATTGATTTTGACGTACATTTTTTCTCTCCCGCTACCATCTTCTATCTTCAGTGTATGAAGAGGCTGTGGGCAGAGCTAGTGTAATATGTCACCTGTGGCACAGGTTGTGTCACACAGGTTTGGTATCTTCTTTGTCTTCTTCCACCGGCCTCATTTTGCCACTGGTCGAAGGCGATGCCGGGGGATAATAGGCTGGTTCGAGCGTCTGAGGGCGGCGCAAAAACAGCAGGTAAATCAGCGATCCCAGCACGATCATTCCGGCGATGACCAGCAGCGACCCGAGGAACGCCAGCACCACACGCGGCAGCACATTGCGCTCCAGGCTGGTGAGGTCTGTGAACCCGGCCAGCGGATTATCCGCCTGGGTGCCGCTTTCACTCGCGGGGGCCAGATCCAGCCGCTGGCCGCCAAACTCGACCACCGTCGGCAGCGTCCCTTCGCTGATCGAAGCCGTCACGGTGTTGGGCGTCGTCGCCGCAAAATCCGGGCTGGTCAGGATCAGCGTATATTGGCCGGGAGCGAGAAATTGAAAACAGATCACGCCCTGGGCTGCCGTCGGCGATTCGGACAGCAGTGCGCTGCCGACGATCACATTTTCCGCGTTGAGCAGGTCGGCGCTGACGCCGCTGGTCAGCAGCGGTTCGCCCGCATCGAGCGTGCTGCTGCCATTGCGATCTTCAAAGGCGCGCACACAGAACTGCCCGCCCGTTTGGGCCGAAGCCGCGCGGACGAACAGGAACAGAGCAGAAAAAAAGAGGATAAACGGACGCATCTTGGACCCCCGGTCTATCGTCTGCGCAAAAAGAGCGTCATACCTACCCCGGCGATCAACACGACCCCCGCCAGCCCGAAGATGACCAGTCCGCTGATCGACAGCAGGTCCTGAAGCGGCGACGGCCTGGCATTGGTATCCTGGGCCATAACTTCGTCCACCACGCCGCCCGCATCAGCCGGGGGCGGAGCCACCACCTGGACGCCTTCCGCCGCGCCAAAGGCCACATCCAGGCGAGTCCCGGCAGCCGCCTGGACGCGGAATTGATCGGGTGAAGTCAGGCCGTAGCCCTGCGGCGCGCTGGCCGCGACGAGATACCCTCCGGCAGCCAGTTCTTCAAAACAGTGCGGCTCGGAGGCTCCATCGGTTTCATAATTCTGGATAATCTGCGCGTCCGCCAGGGTCGTCAAAGCGATGCCACCGCCGGGCAGGAGCGCTTCATTCGGTTCCTGAATACGATTCTGGTTGGTGTCATTAAACACGGTCACGCAGACCGTCGCGTTGAGCGTCGAAAGGCTGCTGGCGGGCATGGCATCGGCTACTTCGACCACCGGCGCTGGTGTCAGCGTCGCCGCAGCCTGCGTAGCTGCCGTGTCCGGGTTGGACGAACTGCCCGCGTCAGCCACCTCGACCGATTCGCCGGATGCCTGATCGGGTTGGGCGGTTTCGGCTGTCGCGGGGGTAGCCTCGGCAGGGCTTCCGGCTTCTGCGGTCGATTCGCTGCCGGGTTCATCGGTGACTTCGGCTTCCAGATTGACACCGCCCGTCGCGTTCTCCGGCACTTCGCGGATCACAATTTCCTGGCCCAGGCGGATCAGGCGCGGATCGGAAATGTTGGCGTTAAGGGCCAGCACATCGCTGCGCGACATGCCATAAGCCACGGCGATGCTGTCAACTGTATCGCCGGGCTGCACGCGATGGACCAGCGAACCGTCTGGCTCGGGGGCCTGGGGTACGACGAACGGTACTTCCGGCGGCGCAGTCGGCACCGGGGTGGCATTGCTGCCCCCTTCACCGCCCACCTTGAGCGAGGTCGAATCCCAGTAAGTGCGGTTGAGGTCGGCAGGGTTGGCCTGGGTTGAATACAGAAACAGCGTCGCGCTCGTGCCGGTGGTGGTCGCGCTGACGGTCATTTGCTTCCATTGATCGTGCGGCTGGGCCCAGTTCGACCAGATGATGTCGCTGTCGCCGGGGTCGGTGCCGCCGTTGGGGTCGATGCCGATGCGCGTCTGCGAGCCGGATTCGATAGCCGAGCCACAGTTATCCGCGTCTTTAGCGACATTGCAGGCCTTCACCTGGGCATAGGCACTGGCAGACAGATTGGCCCCTTCAGAAACGGAAACCTGCTGGTAAAGCGCCGCCGTGCAGGTGACATAACCACAGCTCACATTGACCGCACGATTGCCCTGCACCGGGTCCGGTCCCGGGCCGGGATGCGGGTTAATGGTGGTACGGTCGGAGCGGTTATAATAATCGCCGGACTGCTGGGCAAGCCAGACGTTCCAACCCTCAGGCAGGTAGATGGGGAACGTGCCGCCCCGCCGGGTGGTATACGCCCCGAACGAGCCTTCATCCAGGCTGGGGTTGCGCAGAAGTTCATCCTGCGCGCTGACCAGTGCCACACCAGCCAGAATCAAGATTAGCAAACACCAGAGCATTGCTCGCCGCATGTTCTTACTCCACCATTCGAACGGCTTCCGCTGGGCTTTAAACCCGGCTGACAGGGCGCGATTATAAGGGGGATAAGAACCAGAGTCAACGCTCGTAGCCTGAACGTCGGTTAGATCGCCCGGCCCTGGCGCATGGGCAGATAAGCCCGCACCCACTCCTGATCGTACTCGCGGATGAAGTTTTCCGCCGTCTCCACCAGGTCCCGGTTACCCATCATCAGCGGCACGCGCTGATGCAGTTCATGAGGCTGAATGTCCAGAATGCTGCCGATTCCGTCCGAGGCATACCCACCCGCCTGGTTGACCAGGAATGCCAGAGCCTGAGCCTCGAACAACAGGCGCATTTTGCCTTCCGGCGCGCGCAGGTCGCCCGGATACAGAAACACGCCGCCCTGGAGCAGATTGCGATGGAAGTCCGCTACCATCGAACCGATGTAGCGCAGCGCCAGCGGCTCCCGCTTGGCCTCATCCAACCCTTGCAGCCAATGGACGTAGGCGCGCACTCCGGGTGTCCAGAACTGCTCGTAACCCTGGTTCACGCTGTAATAGTTCGGGGTGGTCGGGATTCGGATATTTTCGTGACTGAG
>JAIOHO010000963.1 GCA_019912905.1 Anaerolineae bacterium | reverse complement strand
GGGCTGGCGATGCGCAGCAGGTAAATCTGCGGTTTTTTGTCACGGGCCGAAGTAAACGCCAGCAGGCGGCCATCGGGCGACCAGCGCGGCTGGGAATCCTTGCCGCTGCGGGTAGCTTGAATCGGCTCCCCGCCGTCGGTGGGAACCAGCCAGATCGTGCGTTTATAGCCGTTCTCAAGCCGATCCACGGTCATGAGCACATAAGCGATCCAGCGCCCATCCGGGCTGATGCGCGGGTCTTCGATGTGGGCAATGCGATAGAGGTCCTCAATGGTGATAGGACGTTTGTCAGTGGTCACGTGGGTTCCTTTTGAACGGGACAGCCTTTAAACAAAGATGCGCCGTCATGTGCGGCGCATCCGGTCAATCCGATGAGGTCGCGTCTACTGGACGCTGTCGACAATCGCCTTCAGGATACCGTAGGGCACGCCGCCGCGGTCATAGGTCTGACCGCCGACCTGAATGAACTGGGGTTTGGCATCGCCGAAGCGGATCATCAATGTCGGTGTACTCTGCACACCCAGGCTAACCCCCAGATTTCCGTCCGCCTGAAACTGGTCGGCCTTGTCAGCGCAATTTAGCAGTGCACTATAGTTCAAATCGAGGCGATCTGCCAGGGTGCGCGCGGTCTGGTCGTTGAATCGGCCTTGTGCGCGCCCGATCTGAAACAAGACGTCGTGTGCCGGGAAGAAAGAGTCTGGATTCTGTTCTGCTGCACACTCGGCCAGACGGGCAGTATATGGCCCATAGGTTGGGTCCGCGCCGCTGATGAAGAGTCGATATTCGAGCTTCGCTTTGCCCGATGCGACAAACTCATCGACAAATCGTTCAATCTCTGGCGCATATTCCTGACAATGAGGACAGGCAAAGTCGGCAAATTCGACCAGCGTGACAGGCGCGTCGGCGCTGCCGAGGAGGAAACCGCCATCCGGCAGGCGCTCCTGCGGAATATTGGCGTAACGGGCAAAGGGCGAACCGCTCGATGGGCTGTTCGTCAGGATTTGGGACCCGATCACGATGACCGCAGCCAGTACTGCGATGCCCGCAATCAGGATGATCTGAATTCGACGCTGCTTGATTGCTTCCATACATACTCACATTTCTTACCCAGTCTCCAGACTGTAACGTATTTGCAACGTGCATTCAACTTAGTGTTGGATTAATTTCATAGGGTGTTCGAGGCCGTGAACTGAAGGTATGATACGAGCAGAAATCAGTGGAATTGGGGTGGAGAAAGACTCATGCGCGCGGTCGAGCTTCTTGCCAAAAAACGCGATGGTGCGGCGCTGTCCAGGGCCGAGATTGAATGGTTTGTCGAGCAATATACTGCTGGTGCGCTGCCGGATTATCAGGCGGCTGCACTGCTGATGGCGATTTGCATTCGCGGCATGACCCGCGAGGAAACCGTCGATCTGACGCTGGCGATGGCGCATTCAGGCGAAGTGCTGGTGCTGCACGAGATGCTGGGCGGCTATGCGGTCGATAAACACTCATCGGGTGGGGTGGGCGACAAGACTACGCTGGTGGTGCTGCCTCTGGTGGCTTCCTGTGGGGTGCCGGTTGCCAAGATGAGCGGGCGCGGGCTGGGATTCTCCGGCGGCACGCTCGATAAGCTGGAATCGATTGCCGGGTACGACGTCAACCTCTCGACCGAACGGTTTGAGACGCTGGCAAAGACCAACGGCATCGTGCTGTCCGGCCAGACGCACGATCTGGCCCCGGCAGACGGCCAACTGTACGCGCTGCGGGATGTGACCGCCACCGTGCCGAGCCTGCCGCTGATTGCCAGCAGCATCATGAGTAAAAAGATTGCGGCAGGGGCAGACGGCATCGTCCTTGATGTCAAGATGGGCACCGGCGCATTCATGAATAGCCTGGAAGATGCGCGGCAGTTGGCCCAGACGATGGTGGACATCGGCACGGACGCCGGGCGCGATATGATCGCCGTCATTTCCGACATGAATCAACCGCTCGGTCAGGCGGTTGGCAATGCGCTGGAAGTGGCCGAGGCAATCGAAACACTGCATGGCGGGGGGCCAGATGACTTCCGGGCGCACTGCCTGGAAATTGCCGGGTATATGCTGCGGCTGGCAGGGCAGGGCGCGCGCTGGACGGATGCCGAGGCGGTACGCGAACTGCTGATCCGGCAGCTCCACAATGATGCGGCGTTCGACAAGTTCCGCCTGCTGGCCGAGGCGCAGGGCGGTGACGTGCGTCTGGTGGATCATCCCAGGCGGCTGCCCCAGGCCGCGCATCAGGAGATTCTTTATGCTGCGGAAGCCGGGTTCATCGGGCAGGTGTCGGCGCTGGACATCGCCAATGCCGCCTTTGAACTGGGCGCGGGCCGTGAGAAAAAAGGTGATCCGATCGACCTTGCGGTTGGGGTCCGCGTGCACGTGAAGGTCGGCGATCTTATCGCCCAGGGCGCGCCGCTGGTGACCCTGTATGCCAACGATGAAACACGCCTGGAACGCAGCCGAGCGCTGGCGGCAGGGGCGATTGCGGTGCAGGACTCGGCAGTCGATCCGCTGCCCCTATTTTACGATGTCCTCTGCGGCCCGTAGCACACCTTCCGCATCATAGCGGTAGGTGTGGAGGGGTGCGTCTGCCCAATAGCCGTCCTCAAAGTGGATGGTTCCATTCATCCCTGCGTAGGTCATGGTCGCTAATGTCTCAGCGACTGCGCTGCGCTCGCTGTGAGCGATCTGGACCGCTTGCAGCGCCATGTGCGTCGCGTCGTAAGCCAGCGAAGCCAGCAGGCCCGGCTCCGGCGCGAACAGATCGCTGCCGCGGTAGCGAGCCGCAAAAGACGGGTTGGGCAGGGCGGCGCTGGACAGGATGGTGACGTCCTTGGAGGCGGGTCGCAGCCGTGTCCATTGGGCCAGCGCGAGGCTGTCTCCTGCGATGAGGGACTCCTCTCGTTTTGCGGTCTGCGTGACCCGCTCCTGAGGCGGAACGGTCAGCCGATCGTCGATTTCCGGATTCGAGAGAATGAAAGCGGAGTCGGTCGGTTGCGCGCCCCAATCGCCGATCACGATCACCGGCAGTTCCTCAAATGTGTGGAGTACATGCACATCTGCTGAGGCCGTGCCGAGGATCAGTACAGCGGCAACCTGAGGATCGAGCCGCAGCGCTTGGGCACGGTCTGCCGCGCTCGATACCGAACCACCATCGTCTGCTGGCAGTAGTTCGACAGATGTAAGCCCCGCATCCTGAAACGCGAGCCGGGCCGCATACAAGGCATTGTAGCCAGCCTCGCGGTAGCGCCCCTCAAATGGCGCGAGCAGGGCGATCCGAGTAGTGGACGGAATCGAGGCACAGCCAGCGACGAGCAGCCCGCAGGCCAGCCTCAGCCATGCATGCCACACGACCCGCTCAACATCCATTCGCCACATGCTCCTCAAAGGTCAGGGCAAAGTTGTGATAGCCGCTGCCATCGCAGGCAGCCCGGAAATACAGATAGTCGCTCGCTTCGGGATAGACCACGCCCTGAATCGCCGCCAGACTCGGGTTGGCGATCGGGCCGGGCGGCAGGCCTGGAATGCGATAGGTGTTGTAGTCGGAGATGACATTCGTGTAGTCATCCTGCGTGATCTGCGGCCACCAGGTCCCGTTCTGAAAGCCGATGCCATACTGCACGGTCGGGTCGGCGTCGAGCTTCATGCCGATGTCCAGCCGGTTTCGATAGACCTCGGCGATGCGTGGGTTTTCTTCGGACTGAACCGACTCGCGCTCCACGATGGATGCCAGGATGATGACCTGATGAAACGTCAGGCCCTGCGCGCTGGCGTCGGCGATGATCTGGGAACCGACTTTTTCCAGAAAGGTCTTCACCAGCAGATCACGCAAGCCCGCCGGGGCAATCTGCGGCGGCAGTTGATAGGTATCGGGATAGAGAAAGCCTTCGAGCGACGCGCCGAAAGGCAGACCGACCTGGTTGGCGAAGGCAGGATCGACCTCCGCTCCGGGACCGATGATTGCCAGGAAATCCGCACCGCTGAAGCCGAACAGCCCGCTCTGGTCAATTGCTGCCGCGACTTCCTCCATGCGCCAGCCTTCAAGGATGCGGAAGGGGATATAGCTGCTGCGCGAGTCGGTCAGCATCGCCGCAATCTGAGGGATGGTCAGGGTTTGATCGGGGAAGTACACCCCGGCTTCCGTCTCGACATCCAGCCCACTGACCAGGGCGTAATCGACGTACAGGTCAGGATTGCTGATGAGATTGGCGCGCCACAGATTTTCGGCTACGATCGGTGGCGTATCGCCGGGGTTAACCGTAAACCGCACCGGCGTGTCATCGGTGCCGACCGAGCGATTGAGCGCCTCCTGCTGACCTGCCAGGCGCAGGCGAGTGAACTCCCGCTGCACGAAGTAAGCCGGTCGCCCATCTGAAACCACATACAGCAAGGCCCCGGCGGCGACACCCAACACGATGAACGCGGCCCCGAGGAGGATGATTAGTCGAACGAGACGTCCCAAGCAACTGGCTCCTGGTTGATTTTCGCCCGTAAGTATACCTGGGTTGCGCCGCGAAAAAAGGTTATAGTTGTTGCCTTCGAAGGGGAGACTGTCATGTTCATTCAATCTGCGCCGCTTGCCGTGACCGCCGCTGATCTGCGCAGCAGCAAGCTCGATCTGCTGGCCTTCATCGAGCGACTTCTGGATCGCATCGACGTTGTAGACGCGCAGACTCAGGCCCTGGTGCCGGAACCGGATCGGCGGGCACGGGTGCTGCGCGAGGCGGAAGCCCTGCAAACACGCTACCCGGACCCGCAGACTCGTCCCCCGCTGTACGGGGTGCCGGTGGGCGTCAAGGACATCTTTCGCGTGGAGGGGCTGCCCACCCGTGCGGGTTCGACTCTGCCGCCAGAATTGTTCGATGCGCCAGAGGCAGCCTGCGTGACGAGGCTCAGGCAGCAGGGCGCGCTGGTGGTCGGTAAGACCGTGACGACGGAATTCGCCTATTTCGAGCCAGGGCCTACCCGCAACCCGCATGATCTGACGCGAACGCCGGGTGGCTCAAGCAGTGGGTCCGCAGCGGGGGTGGCGGCGGGTTTGTGTCTGCTGGCGATTGGCACGCAGACCGTCGGCTCGGTCATTCGCCCGGCGGCGTTCTGCGGCGTGGTGGGTTATAAACCGAGTTATGGGCGTATCGATCCGACCGGCGTAATTTTCTTTTCGCCTGCGCTGGATCATGTCGGCCTGTTTACCCAGGATGTCGCCGGGATGCAGCTCGCTGCGTCAGTGGTTTGCCAGGATTGTCGGTCTGTGAAGGCCGACAAGGATTCGCGACTGCCCGTACTGGGTGTGCCCGATGGCCCCTATCTCGATCAGGCGCTGCCGGAAGCCCTGGCCGCGTTCGAGCAGCCGGTCGCACAGCTTCAGGCGGCGG
>JAIOHO010000962.1 GCA_019912905.1 Anaerolineae bacterium | reverse complement strand
TGTTTCGTTTCAAAGGCATCCGGACAGAGGGATGGGCTAAAATGTAGGCGACTTCTCTACCCATAGACAAACAAAGGAGAAGCTGAAATGGGTAAGAAAGCATCCGCAGAAGAAACCATCAAGACCATCCGTCGCAAGACGCAACGGAAACATACCGCTGAAGAGAAGATTCGCATCGTGCTGGAAGGCTTGCGGGGTGAGGATACCATCGCCGAACTGTGCCGCCGGGAAGGGATTGCCCAGAGCTTATACTACAAATGGAGCAAAGAGTTTTTGGAAGCAGGCAAGTCCCGCCTGGCAGGCGACACCAAACGGCAGGCCAGCAGTGACGATGTCGATGATCTGCGTTCAGAGAATGAGCAACTCAAGCAGCTCGTGGCCGAGTTGGCGTTGAAGAACCGGGTGCTGAAAAAAAGTCTGACCGGTTTGGAGAACGAGTAGGCCGCATGACTCGCTATTCACAAGCTGAGAAAATGGAGATCATTCGCCTGGTGGAGGCGTCAGAACTGCCGGTCAAACAGACGCTCGCTGAACTGGACGTGCCGCGCAGCACCTTCTACGATTGGTATCGGCGTTACAACGAACGGGGCTACGACGGTCTGGCTGCACGACAACCGCAGCAGCAGCAGTTCTGGAACCGCATCCCCGACCAGGTGCGGGAGCAGGTGGTCGATGTGGCGTTGGAGAAAACCGAGTTGTCGCCGCGCCAGCTGGCCTGGCATCTGACCGACACCCAGGGCTATTTCATCTCTGAATCCAGCGTGTATCGCATCCTGAAGGGCTATGATCTGGTCACTAGCCCGGTGTTTCAGCTCGTGAGCGCTAAGGACAAGTTCGACCATCCCACCCAACGGGTGAATGAAATGTGGCAGACCGATTTCACTCAATTCAAGGTCGTGGATTGGGGTTACTATTATCTCTGCACCGTGCTGGACGACTATTCCCGCTACATCTTGTCCTGGCGGTTGGCAACCACTATGGGCAGCACCGATGTCGAGGAAACTCTCAACGTCGCGGTAGCAAAAACCGGGGTGCCACACATCAAAGTCCGCCATCGCCCGCGGTTGCTGTCGGATAACGGTCCCGCTTTTGTCTCGGATGCGTTGAAAAAATACCTCAAGCATTACCAGATGAGCCACGTGCGCGGCGCACCCTACCATCCCCAGACCCAGGGCAAAATCGAGCGTTACCACCGCTCCATGAAGTCGATTGTCAAACTGGACATCTACTACGCGCCCTCCGATTTGGAGCAGGCTATCGCCAGCTTTGTGCGCTACTACAACGAGCACCGCTACCATGAAGCGCTGGACAATGTGACCCCCGCCGATATGTACTTTGGACGCTATACCGCTGTCATGACCCAGCGAGAAAGGATTAAGCAGCAAACCCTTCAACACCGTCGGGAGCAGTACTTGCAAGCCGCCCGCTATTCAGGGTAAAAACATCGGAGAGGTCTCCATCTTGTTTCTGTCTCTCGTGTCCGAAAACCTTTGAAGATTTACAGAGCGGCGTTAAGCCGCTCCATGCCCCTCCTTGTACAGCGTCAGAACGATTGAAAATGGGGCGGGCAGGAATCCCATGAAGATTTCATAGTAACAAACCGAAAAGATCGAAGCAATAACGTCATTTTGATGTGAAGGTGGAGCGCGATTACTACCAGTGTGAGCAGTGTCGCACAGGCTATTTTCCCCCTGGATGAGCAGTTGGGCTTGAACACGTCTACGGCTTGCTCCAGCGGCCCGGTGTAACACCACAGGACCCCGCACATCTTCTTCAGGTGCAGATGCTCCGGGAAGGGGGGCGCTGGCGGAACGGTCAGAAAGGCGAACCAGCCGTTCATCTCCTCCGGCGCATCGATAATATAGTCTCGATACCAGCGCAAGACCTCTGCTGCCTGATCGAGCGGCCAGAGCATCGGCCCGGCATACACAGTGCTGATCGGGTGGAGC
>JAIOHO010000961.1 GCA_019912905.1 Anaerolineae bacterium | reverse complement strand
CTTTATCGCTCTGCTAGGCATCTTCAGCCTCATCCTGCTGGTGCTGGTCCGCTATGGAAAGCTGTCGGTCGCTTCGACGATCTTCGTCGTGCTGGTGACGGCCAGCGCACTGCCCACCGGCAGCGGCCCGACCAACGTCTTCTGGTTTCTGGCAACGCTGGCACTGATGGCGTCGGCGCTGCTCAGTAATATGCCTGTCTTTCTCCTGGTGAACTGCGCCATTTTCGCCCGCTACACCATGCTCATCTGGCCGCTGGTTGGGGACACGGAACGCATTCACGAGTTTTCGACCCTGCTTATTCTGGGAATGACCTTGTTTACGGTGAGCAGCATCACCCGTTATATCGTGGATATGCTGCAAAAGTCGAACCTGACTTCTCGGCGCAATGCGCTGCTGGTGCAGGCGACCAACGAAGTCGGACAGGCAGCCACGTCGCTGCTGGACCTGGATACGTTGTTCGATCGGTCGGTCGAGATCATTCGGAGTCGCTTCGATTTTTACCACGTCCAGGTGTTCATGGTCCGCGAAAATCAGGCGGTATTGGTCGCCAGCACGGGCTATGCGGGCCGCCAACTGTTGGAAAAACAGCATAAGCTGGCCGTCGGCTCTCCCAGTGTGATCGGTCAGGTCACGCAGAACGCCCAGCCGGTGATCGCCCGCAAACAGGACGGCGTCCACCAGCAGAATCCGCTGCTGCCGGATACTCAGAGCGAACTGGCCGTACCGATTATGGATGGGGATCGAGTCGTCGGCGCGCTGGATATGCAAAGCGTGCAGCCACACGCCTTCCAACCGGAAGATGTGCAGGCGCTGCAATCGATGGCGAACCTGCTGGCGGTGGCGATCCGCAACGCGGCCTTGTTCAGGGAAACCACGCGGCAGTTGCAGGAGAACACCCTGTTAGCTGCCCAATCGCAGGAAGCCCTGAGCCGTGTTGAGCAGCTGAATCGCCAGCTCACCGGCGAGGCGTGGTCCGAGTTTCTGGGGGCCAGATCGATGCAGCCCGGTCTGGATGTCGATTTTGACAGCGGCCAGGCACAGACGGAAACCGCCTGGACCCCCGAAATGGAAGCCGCCGCGCACCAGAATCATTTGATCGAACGCGAAGTGGATGGCAGGCGGGTCCTGGTTGCGCCGATCCGGGTGCGCGGCCAGGTGATCGGCGCGATGGAATTCGAACTCGACCCTGGCGGGCAGCTTTCCGAAGAAGATCAGCAGCTTATCGGCGAAGTCAGCGAGCGTTTTGGGCTGGCGGCTGAAAATGCCCGTTTGTTCGCCGAAAGCCAGCGGATCGCCCAGCGCGAGGCGCTGATTAACGAAGTCGGCGCGCGCCTTCAGGCCACCAGCAGCGTCGAAACGACTCTGGCCCAGGCCGCCCGCAGCCTCCAGCAGATGTTAAAAGCCGAACGGGTGTCGATCCGGCTGGGTGAGCCGCCCACAGCGAACGGCAGCGGAAAGGAGGGCCACTGATGAGCAGCATTCTGAGCGTCCTTCGCGGCAGCCCGGATGCCCCGGATCATGGGGACATTCTGTTTCTACTCCACAGACGCTACCTTCAGACGATGCTCTGGATCGGGATCGCCCTGGCGATCTTCGTAACCATCTATGATCTGCTGACCGACGCCTGGAGTCCTGACAATTACGTGCTGGCGGCACTTGGCCTCGCGTTCATCGTGCTGGCGCAGTTCGTCCGCAGGGGGTCCGTTGTCCCGGTTGGCCTGTTCCTCGAAGTCACACTGATTGGGGTGGCATTTTTTTACCCCGATATTCGCGGCCTCATCCCCGGCATGCTTGCCCTCATCACCGCTGCTGTCTTACTGGATCGACCACTTTTTGTCCTGACCAATGTGCTGGTCATCGGTTATCCGATTCTGAGGCTTGCCAACGCCTACAGCACCAACTCGGCGGAGTCCCCGGCGTTCGACTTCTGGCTGGAGATCAGCCCGATCATTTCGTTCCTCATTGTCAGTGTGACCATGCGTTATTTCAACAGGGCGCTTCAGGCCACCGTTCAGCGGGCCAACCGCAACGTCGCCCTGCTGCAAGCGTCGGCGGAAGTCGGGCAGATCAGTACAGCCCTGCTCGATCTCAACGAATTATTCAGCCAGTCCGTCACGATGATTCAAGAGCGCTTCGGCTTCTACCACGTGCAGATTTTTATGACTAACGGCGATCAGGCCGAACTGGTCGCCAGCACAGGCGAGGTGGGCAGGCGCTTGCTGGCTGCCAAACACCGGCTGCCGGTCGGTTCGAACAGCGTTATCGGCCATGTCACCCGCTACGGCGAAATCATCACCGCCCGCAGTACGGACGCAGTCCACCGCTTTAACCCCATGCTGCCCGATACGCAAACCGAACTGGCAGTCCCCATTCTGGAAGGTGGCAAGGTCATCGGCGTAATCGACATGCAAAGCACCGCGCCCGATGCCTTTCAAGCGGCAGATGTTGAAGCGCTGCGGTCGATGGCAAACCTGCTGTCGGCGGCTATCCGCAATGCGCGCCTGTTCGAGGCCCAGCAGCGCAGCATCCAGGAGCAAAAGCGGCTGTACCTGGAATCACAAACCAACCTGAGCGAAATCCAGCGCCTGAACCGCCAGCTCACCAAAGCCGGTTGGGAGGATTTCGTGCGGCAGTCGAAGCGTGGATCAGTCGGCGTCACATTAAAGGACGAGCAGGTGGTGGCTGACAGCCAGTGGAGTGACAGCCTCATCCGCGCAGCCCGTGAACAGCAGGTAGTCACGCGCGAGGCCAATGGGCATGCGGGCGTCGTTGCCGTGCCGGTGATCCTGCGCGGCGAGGTAATCGGCGCGATCGAAGTCGAACCCAGTGCGGGTACGATCCAGCGCGATACGATCGAAACGGTCCAGGCCATCGCCCACCGGCTGGCAACCAGCCTGGAAAATGCACGGTTGTTCGAGGAAGCCCAGGCTGCCACCGCCCAGGAACAGCGCATCAACCAGATTGTGACGCGCTATCAGAATGCCGCGACGGTCGATGATCTTCTGCAAATTACGCTGACGGAATTGAGCGAGGCGTTAGGCGCACAACGCGGTGCGATCCGGCTGGGATTTGTGCCGGAAGATGGAGAAGCGGTGTCATGATCAGGTTCATTCGCGGCTGGCTCGCGTCTATCCAAACCCAATACGTCAACCCGTTAGAGCAGCGCCGCGCCCTGGGCCTGACGCTCATGAACGGCGGCGGCGTGGTCGCCGCGCTGATCAGGCTGCTGGTACTGGCGGGGATGCCGCCTAATGGCGAAGCATCGGACTTCAACAGTGTCTTGCCCTTCCTCGTCGCACCCTTCCTGGCCGCAGCCGTCCAGCGCTTCGTCTCGATTGGCCGCCTGCGATTGGCAAGCTGGATTTTTGTAGGCATGACGATCGCCGCAGCGGTGCTCCTGCGGTTGGGCGGCCTGAGCGGGACAGCCAGCGTGGTGCTGCTCATCCCGGTCATTGTCGCCGGGCTGCTGCTGAACCGGCGTGAAATGGCCGCGGCGATGGGGCTGCTGCTGCTGGGCGTCCTGTTTGCGGCTTTCAACCAGAGCCGACTGACCGAACCGGTCGTTCGCATCGCTGCGCAGGACCTCAGCCAGGATCTCGGTTTTGTGCTGCTGGTGCTGGTGATGGGCATCATGGCACTGGCCCTGTTCAACGGCCTCCCGGAACATCTGGCAGAGTCTGTCCTGAAGAACCGGCGGCAGATGGACCTGTTGAAAAACGCGCACCTGTCGAGCGGTTCAGATGTGGATGCGCTGCTGGTCCGCATGGCAGACCTGCTCGTGGACAAGATGCTGTATACGAGCGCCCAGGTGTATTTGCTCGACGACGAAGACCATCTCAATGTGTACACCCGAACGGGCATGGGCACCCGCCACTCGGTTAACCTGGCCGTTCTCGCCAACGAGAATGCGATTTATCAGGCAGTGAGGCAGGGGAAACGTGTCCTCGTGACTGCGCGGGATACCTTCGAGGCGCGCAGCCACCTGCTGCCCTCCACCAACTATGCGCTGGCGCTGCCGCTCGTAATGGAGAATCGCGTCATCGGCGTGCTGGATATTCAGAGCAACCAGCCTGCCAACCCCTTCGACGACGATGAAACAGCTCTGCTGGACCTGCTGGTTTCGGAACTGGCGCACGCGCTGGTGCAAAGCCGCGAACGCCGGGGCTTGCAGCAGGCGCTGGAAGTGCGCGAGAGTGCCAGCGAGCGCCTGGAAGCTCAGTTGGTCGAGCTGCGGCAGCAGGTCGAACGCGGCCAGGGTACGGATTGGACCGCCTATCTGCGCGGGCGCAGGCAGCTTGCATTTGGCTTTGATATGACCAACCCGACCCTCAGCCTGACCCCGGCCAACGACCTGCCGGAATATCTGAAACCAGCCATGCTGCGCGGCGAAATTCTGGTCGAGACGCGCACGCGTGAGCAGGTGGTGAACATCCCCATCAAACGTTACGACGATGTGCTGGGTGCAATGTCCTTCAGCCTGCCGCTGGATCGTCCGGTCACAGACCGCCAGCTTGAAATGGCGACTGCGGTCACCAATCGCCTCGCTTCTGCGCTGGAAAATGCCCGGTTGGTGGAGCAGACACGCACTCAGGCGGAACGCGAGCGTAAAGCCGGCGAGATTTCCGATTTGCTGCTCGGCCAGCAGGAAGTGCGCACGCTGCTCGATGCCGCCGCGCAGAGCTTTAACGAAGCCCTGGGCGCAGTTTACACCCGCATCTATCTCGAACCGGAAGCCCTGGTGAACCGGAGCGAGGAGGCTTTATGAGCGACTTTTTCCGCCGCATCAGGATTGTATCCTGGCCGATCTGGGTCAAACTGCTGGCGGGCCTGGTGCTGGCCGCCCTGATCCCGATTGCGCTGGTGCTGACGCTGACGGTAAGCACCGTCCAGCAGGTCGGGTCCCAAAACGTGCAGTTGTTCATCGCCGAGAGCAGCGCGCGTCAGGCACAGACCCTGAGCACCGCGTTTTCGCGCATCCTGGCGGAAGTCAACGATTATATCCAGAACGACACCAATTTCGCGCGTATGCGGGCCGTCCTGCCGACATCGTCCACCACCTTTGTGGACCCGAACGCCCAGTTTGTCCTGGCTACGGAACTGCAAAATCAACTGGTCAATGTGACCGACCCGCTTTATGACGAGATCAATCTGGTGAATGCGGACGGCCAGCTTATTATCCAGGCGAAAGCGGATGGGGTCGTCATCGGTGGGGTCAATATGGCCGACAGCGAGGCGTACCATCGGGGCGTGGAAGCGCAGCTTCTCGGCCAGGGGCAAAGCCTGTCCTTCGACGTGGAGGCCAACAATCGCCCGGTGCTGGATGTGGTGCACGTGCTTCAGGTGACGGTGCCCGGCGTGCGTAATCAGGTGGTCATCGGTTATCTGATCGCTCGGGCCAAGCCGCAGTCGGTGATCTTCGACAACTTATCCGTCGCCAGCGACGTGCTGGAGATGTCCAGCCGGTTGGTCACGCGCCAGGGCTTTGAGATCGACCCGCAGGGGGCGCGGGAGCTGGATACACTGAACGTCGATGCGGCACTGTTCGACGCAGCCAGCAGCGGGCGTCCTCAGGTGGAGCGTTTCATCCGCAGCGGCGCAGCTTACGTCCGCTATTATACGGATGTCGAAGACTCGCCGTTCGTGCTGATCACCGAAGGCGTGGTCAACAGCGTCTCCAACCAGATGATCAATTTCCTGGTTGAGCGCGGCTTTGCGCTCATTTTGGGCATTATCGCCCTGATCGCGGTGCTGGTGCTGCTGGCGAACCAACTGCTGGCCCCACCCCTGCGGCGCATCAGCCAGGTGATCCAGGGCATCGCACGCGGCAATTATCAGATGCCCCTGCCCGACGCTCAACGCGGTGACGAGATCGGCGAACTGGCTGGCAGCGTGGCCGATATGCGCAAGCAGGTGCTCGACATCGTCAACGACCTCGAACGGCGCATCGAAGCCCGTGCCCGCGACATGAGCGCCACCCGCGAGATCAGCCACACCGCAGCGACCCAGCGCGATGTGCAGCAGTTGATGGATCAGGTCGTGAACCTGATCATCGAACGCTTCCCGAACATCTACCATGCCCAGGTGTTCCTGCTGGATCGTGACGAACGTTACGCCGTGCTGCGCGCCAGCACCGGGGACGCAGGCCGCGAACTGCTGGCACGCGGGCATCGCCTGGCCGTCAGCAGCATCAGCGTCGTAGGCCGCGCCACCGCCACGGGCGAAATGATTATCGCGCGTAATACGGACACCAGTCGGGTGCACCAGCGCAACGAACTGCTGCCGGAAACCCTGGCTGAACTCGCCATTCCGCTGCGAGTCGGCAACCGTATCATTGGCGCGCTCGATGTCCAGAGCCGCCAGAGCGACACCTTCGACCCGGAGCAGCAGGATGTGCTGCAAACGATGGCGGATCAGGTGGCCGTTGCAATCGAGAATGCGCGCCTCTATGCTGAATCGCTGCGCCAGCTTGAGGAACTGGAACGCAACCAGCGCGTTTCGACGCTGCAAGCCTGGCACGAATATATGAACAGCGTGCGCAGGCCGCATCTGGAAAGTGCGGCTGGCGTGGTGCGCAGCCAGAAAAGCGAACACGACACCATCCGGCAGGCGGCCCTGAGCCGCAGCGAAGTGGTCGTCGGCGAAGTGTCACCACATCATACCGTCCCCGTCGCCGTGCCGATCCGCCTGCGCGGTCAACTGCTCGGGGTGGTGGAATGGGAAGTGCCCGAGGCGGAATTTGACCAGAACAAACTCCAGTTGGCGCAGGACCTGACCGACCGGCTGGCGGTGAACCTGGAGAACGCCCGGCTGTTCCAGGAAAGCCAGCGGGCTATCCGGCGCGAGCAGGTCGTGAACGAAATTTCCACGCAGCTTACCGCGCAAAACGACATCGACCAGATTCTCCAGACGGCGGTGCGTGAAGTGGGCCGGGCCTTGCGCGCGCCCCAGGTCAGCATTCACCTGAAGCGCGAGCCAGAGACGAACGGCCATTCAAACGGCAACGGACACACAGGTGAGTCAAGATGACGATGCTCAGGGGTAATCCTCAAACCG
Source organism: Anaerolineae bacterium (assembly GCA_019912905.1). GTDB lineage: Bacteria > Chloroflexota > Anaerolineae > Aggregatilineales > Phototrophicaceae. The sequence continues at coordinate 6,645 of JAIOHO010000961.1, read as the reverse complement.
GGATTCAGCAGCGTGTATCTCGTCGGGTTCTGCCGTTGATCGTACTGGCCTTTGCCCTCATCGGCTTGTTCGGCATGTGGAGCATCCGCAGCAACGCCTATGAGAACATCCGCGCAGCGCATCAACTGATATTAGGCGATACGGCGGACCGCGTCGCGGAAGAACTGGCGCACATCGCCGATGACGTGGCGTCGATCGCTGGTGAAGATGTCGTGCGGCAGTTTGCGTCCGAAGGTTCGGAAACCTCTACGCTGGGCCTGCGCGGGAATGCGCTGCGCCGGCTTTTGAACTGGATGGGCACGCATCCCGATGGCTACATCTCGCTGCGTTATATCGACAGCCGGGGGCGCGTGCAGGCCGAGGTTTCCAATACGGCGCGCGGGTCCGAAATGGTCGATACGGTCGGGATTACTGCGCCGGAATCGCTCTATGCCGCTGCGCTGAAGATCCCGGTAGGCCAGGCTATATTCATCAGCCCGTATACCTACGAGGCGCTGACCGGTGAAACCGCCCTGCCACGCTTCTATTTCACCACGCCGGTTTTCCCGGTGGGCAACGAGTCGACTCCGGTGGGCGTCCTCCAACTGGAAGTGAGTGTTCAGAATGCGCTCGGCACCATCATGGACAGCGAGGCCAGCGAACTCACGGATGTCGAAGGCCGCCGCCTGCTGGTGCTGAATAACAATAATCAATATCTGGCGGACAGCGCAGCCGATAATCTGACCGCCCTGTTTGTGAACATCACCGGGGCTGGCCGCGAATTTTCGCCTGCCAGTGGGGGGCGAACGGGCCGCAGCGGGCAGGACCTGGACCAATTCCTCCAGCAAAATCCCGGCGATCAAAGCACCGCAGGCCTGGGCAATCTGCTGATTTCGACCCTCACCCAGGAATTCTTCCCCGCGCCCGATATGCCCTGGCGGGTGGTGCTGGTGGATGACGCGAACCAGGTCCTGGGGAGTTCCAATTTCCAGTCCGTGGTCGTTCTGGGTGTGAGTATCGTCGTCGGATTGGGTGCAGCGCTGGGTCTGTTGTCGCTGCTGCGGCACGAACTCTCCCCAATTGCGCGCGCGTCCACCCTGGCACAGCAGTTGGCCTTTGGCGAAGCTCCCCTCACGTATCAGGCCGAAGCAGGCGAAGATGCGCTTACCCAGGCCGTCATGCGCATGTCCGAGCGAGTCAAAGAGGCCGCTGCGCAAACCGATCAGCAGCGGGCACGGATGACCGGCAACCTGCAAATTGCGACCCGCATCAGCCGGGAAGCCGCGGTTCAGAATGATCTGGGCACGCTGCTCAATCAGGTGGTGGACCTGATCTATGCGGAATACCAGTTCTACCACGTGCAGGTCTTCCTGCTGGACGACATCGAAGAAAACGCGGTCCTGGCTGCCAGTCATGGTGAGGCAGGAGCGGCGCTGCTGTACCAGCGTTTGAAAGTTCCGGTGCGCAGCGCCTCGGCCATTAGCAGCACCATCGAAACACGCCGCGCCCAACTGGACAGCGATCTGAGCGCCGATCGTTCGCTCGGGGCGGTGCTGCCCGGCACCCAGTCCAGGCTGGTGCTGCCCTTGTTTGCCCAGGGGCGCGTCATCGGCGTGCTCGACATTCAGAGCGCGGAACGGGATGCGTTCCGCGAAGACGAACTGCACGCCTATGAACTGCTGGCCGATCAGATCGGCCTGGCGATGTCTAATATTCAGCTGATGACGCAGTCTGGCGAACGCATCCAGCAGATTGACGCCCTCAACCGCGAACAGACCCGCACCGACTGGCAAGATGTGGAAGACAAATTCCAGATCGAACCCGCCTATCATTACGACCTGCGCGATGTCCGTCCCGGGGCCGAACCGTCTGCCGAAGCCCTCAGCATGCCGATCGCCATCCGCGGTCATGTCATCGGCTCGCTGGATGTCGCCATGCCCGAGGCCGGGGCGACCTTCACGACCGACGAGCAGTTGATCCTGCGCGCGGTGACGGATCGTGTCGCCCTGGCGATTGACCGTGCCCGCCTGTTTCAGGAGACTCAGCTCAACCTGAGCGAGACCTCGCTGCTGTACCAGCTCAGCCGCCATATTAACGAAGCGACCCGGCTCGAAGAGATTATCGAAGCGATGATCGTTTCGATCATGCCGGGGGCCATCGGCGGCCAGGTGATGGAGTTTGACGAATATGATCCGGCAGTGGGTCCGGCATGGCTGACGGTGACCGCCGATTGGTATGACCCGGCGCATCAGGTCACCCAGGATACGCTGATGGGCCTGCGGCTTCACAGCCAGGATCATCACTTTTCGGCGGGCCTGAGCGCTGCGGAAGTGCTGCTGATCGGCGATCTTGGGGCAGACAGCAACATCGATAATTACCTGATGACGCTCCTCAAAAGTATCGGGGCGCAGGCGATGGTGGTCATCCCGCTGTCGATGCGCAACCTGTGGCGCGGCCTGATTGCCATCGAATTCCCGCAGCCGCGCCGCTTTACGCCCCAGGACCGCCGCATTTACACCGCCCTTATCGACCAGGCCGGGGTTGCCATCGACAACAGTTTGCTGCTGCGCCAGACCGCCAGCGCCCTGGAAGAAACCCGCCGCCTGTATGCCGCCAGCCGGTCCATCAGCAGCGCGCCGAACCTGACCCTGGTGTATGCCGCCGCGGTAGAGCATGTCGCCGAAGCCTCACCAGCGGCCAATCAGATCATGATCCTGCTGGCCGCGCCGGAGCGTACCCCCGATGCCCCGTTCGTGGAATACGGTTATGTCTGGCGCTGGGGCACGGATGATCGCAACCTGATGGGCCAGCGGGTCGCCCGCGAATCGCTGCCTTATGCTCATCTGGCTCATCAGCAAACCGGCGTGGTGCTGGTGCGCGATACCCATCGTGATCTGGCCGACCAGCCCGAGATCAACCAGATGCTGCAAAGCGACGGCGTGTCCGGGGTCATCATCTCCCCGCTGCGATCGCGTCAGAAATGGTTCGGCATGCTGGTCTGCGCCAGCGATCAGGTGGATGTCTTCGACGAACAGTATGCCCAGTTCGTACAAACCATCGGGGACCAGATCGCCATCGCCATCGAAAACTATGACCTGATTGCGGTTGCGCAGAGCGAGCGGGAAACCCTGCGGTCGATCCTCGAATCCATGCCTTCCGGGGTGCTGGTGCTGGATGCCAAGACGTATGTGCCGCTGAACACGAATATGCAAACCGAGTTGATGCTGGGGCAGCCGATCCGCATGGACCAGCCGTTCAGCACCGCCTATTACAACCTGTACCGGACCGGCACGGAACTCCCTTACACGGACGAGGAACTGCCGATTTTTATGGCCGCACAGGTGGGCGATCTGGCCTTTGCGGACGATCTGGTGGCCGTGCACGAGGATGGCACCGAGATCGACCTGCTGTTGAACGCTGCGCCCATTCACGACCCTGACGGCAGCATCTCCATGATTGTGGCCGCCTTCGAAAACATCAGCAGTCTGCGCGGCCTGGAAAATGCCCTGCAAGACAACCTGCGCGAAACGATCGCCCTGTACGAGGCCACGCGCGCGCTGGCCGAAGCCGACGATGTCCAGAATGTCCTGGACGCCATGGTCGCTCAACTGGCCGTCCTGGAGCCGTATGAAGCGGCGATCGTACTGGCCGACGAAACCAGCGGACAGCGCAGCGTCGCGCGCACCCTGATGATGCTGCCGGAAGAATTCGCCCTGCCGCCCGAAGTCCTTACCAATCAGGCGGTCTGGATCAGCGCAGTCGCGGCTGAGACCGAACTGTCTGCCACGGTGCGGGATGATCTGCTAGCGCACGGCATTCAGGCGATCGGCACCATGCCCTTGCACATCCGCACCCGTGAGTTCCCGCTGGGCTGGCTGATCGTCATCTACGACGCACCGCACGTCTTCGAAGCGGAAGACGAACGTTATATGATTACGCTGGCAGACAGCGCGGCCACCACCCTGGACAACCGCTACCTGTTCCTGCGGACGGAAAGCGCGCTCCAAGAGGCCAGTGTGTTGTATCAGGCCAGCCGCTCACTGTTCGCCAGCAGCAACCCGGAGGACATCCTCCGCATCGCGGTCGAACATCTGGCGCAGGAACAGACGACGCAGATGTTTATTGCCCTGGTCAGCATGAACACCTGGGATTCACCGGAGACGACGGCGACTATTGTTTCGAACTGGAATGCAGACCCCAGCGGGATCGACTTGAACGGGATCACCCTCACGGTCGAACAGTTCCCGGCGTGGCGGCTGCTCGCCAGCCCCGAACTGCGCGTCGTCGAGGATGTCACGGCTGACCCCAACCTGAGTGACATTGAGAAAATGGGAGTCGAAAGCCTGGGGGTGCAGTCGGTGGTGATCCTCCCACTGCGCGCAGCCAACCGAGCGATTGGTGCCATCTGGATCGGTTCGGCCCTGCCAGCTCACTACAGCGAACGCGAACGCCGGATTTTCCAATCGTTTGCCGAACAGTCGTCCATCTCGCTGGAAGCGATGCACTTGTACGAACAGGCAGAACGGCGCGCCGGTCAGCTTCAGACCTCCGCTCAGGTGAGCCGGTTCGCCAGCTCGATCCTCGACCTCGACATTCTGCTGCCCCGCCTGGTCGATCTCATCAAGAGCGCTTTCAATTACGACCATGTCCAGATTTTCCTGATGGACCGTGAAGACCGCTATGCCGTCCTGCGGGCCAGTACCGGCGAGGCAGGCAGGCAGCTGCTGGCGATCCACCACCGGCTGGAAAAAGGCTCGACCAGCGTCATCGGTAAGGTCACAGACCGCAGCGAGCCGGTCATTGCGCTGGACACCGGCCTGGCTGATACAGTCCATCGCCCCAATCCCTACCTGCCGCATACACGTTCAGAAATGGCGCTGCCTCTGATCATCAAGGATCGGGTGGTGGGCGCGCTCGACGTGCAGTCGAATCAGGCCAACGCGTTTACCCAGGAAGATGTGGCCGTGCTTACCACGCTGGCCGCGCAGATTTCAGTTGCCATCGACAACGCGCGTCTGTTCGAACAATCCGAACGGCGTGCCAGCGACATGAGCCTGCTGTTCGATGTGACGACGGCGGCAGCTTCCGCCGAAAGTCTGTCCGACGCACTCCAGAACGTCGCCGAGGACCTGCGCGAGTCGCTCAATGCGCTGTCGATTGGCACGTTCCTGCCGGTCGAATATCTGGACGAAATTACCGGCGCCGTGCTGGTGACGATGCGCGCTGCGGCGGTGGCTGGTTACAATCAACCGCTGTCCAGCATTCCCGAAATTCGGGTCGGCGCGCCGGATAATCTCATCGGGGTCGTGGCCCACAGCAGGCGCGCGCGCATTATTCACCAGATTGATGAAGAATCGCTGTATACCCCCCTGGTGCCCGCAGCACAGTCTGCGGTCATCGTGCCGCTGGCCTCGGCGGGGAAGATTGTTGGCCTGATCAGTATGGAAAACGCGCGGCCCTTCGCTTACAACCAGGAAACCCTGACGCTGCTGCAAACGATGGGTGGTACGCTGACCGCCCTCATCCAGAACCAGCAGCTTCTGGAACAGCTCCAGAAGACCAACGAGCAGCTGCTCGAAATCGACCGCCTCAAGAGCGAGTTCCTGGCAAACATGAGCCACGAACTGCGCACCCCGCTGAACTCGATCATCGGCTTCAGCCGCGTGATTCTCAAAGGCATCGACGGCCCGCTGACCGAGATGCAGGAGCAGGACCTGTCCACTATCTACAACAGCGGCCAGCACCTGCTCAACCTCATCAACGACCTGCTCGATCAGGCCAAAATCGCGGCGGGCAAGATGGAAATCAAGCCGGACCTGTTCGACATCAAACTGGTGGTCGAAGGCGTGCGCTCGATCGGGATTGGTCTGGTCAAAGACAAGCCCATCGAAATCAAACTCGACATCGCCAGCGGACTGCCCCAGGTGTATGGCGACGAATTTCGCACGCGGCAGGTGCTGCTGAACCTGCTGTCGAACGCCTCGAAGTTCACCCAGCAGGGCCTGATCACCGTGCGCGTCTACCGTGATGTGCATACCAAGACCGGGCAAAATGTCGTGCGGGTGGACGTCGTCGATACCGGGATTGGCATCGCCGAGAAAGATATTCCGCTGCTGTTCGAGGCATTCCGGCAGGTCGACTCGTCGCTGACGCGCACGGCAGGCGGCACCGGCCTCGGGCTGCCCATCTCCAAGTCGCTGATCGAACTCCAGGGCGGCGAGATGTTCGTGCAGTCGAATGTCGGCGCAGGTTCGACCTTTAGCGTCACCATCCCGTTGGAACCGGAGGAAGACCACACGGGCGATACCGGCCCGCTCAAGGCGCTGGTCGCCGTCAGCGAAGAGGATGACACCGTCGATCTTGCCAAAGGCACAAACGGATCGAGCAACGGCGCGAAAGCCACAGCGCCAGAAAAGACAGATAAGCGGCAAACCAGCCTGTTCTCGGCCATGACGACACCCAAACGTCAGGTGCTGGTCATCGAGGATAATCCTGACCGGGTGGATCAATTCCGCCGCATCCTCCAGCGCCAGGGCTTCGACATCTTTGCCGCGTCGATCCCGCTGGAAGCCGAGGCGATGGCAAGCGGCCTGCGCCCATCGGTCATCATCATGGACGTGAACTTTGCGAATGGCGCGGGCTGGGATATTATGCGCAAGCTTAAGG